>CAZNNJ010000778.1:0-3018 GCA_964574305.1 uncultured Rhodospirillales bacterium
GGGGCAGGGCAGTGCGCAGCTGGTCCGCCGCGACGATGCCTTCGCGGATGGCACCCAGCTCGCGTGGGCCGCCGCGGCCGAGGCCCAGCCGCCCCAGCGCCCGCTCGATATCCGGCGCGGCGGCCAGGATGCGGCGTACGGCGTCGATCAGGCCGCCGCGTGCGTGAAAGAACGCGACGGCGTCCAGCCGCCCATCGATCTCCACCGGGTCGGTCAGCGGCGCCGATAGGTGGCTCGCCAGCAGCCGTGCGCCGGCGGCGGTCACGGTCTGGTCGATGGCCGACAGCAGGCTGCCTTGGCGCTCGCCCGAGAGCGTGCGGTTCAGCTCCAGGTTGCGGCGGGTGGCGGGGTCGATATCCAGCACCCCGTCTTCGGCCAGCCGGCGCGGCGCCTGCAGCGGCGGGACGCGGCCCTTCTGGGTCAGCTCGATATAGCCGGCCAGCGCGCCGGCCGCCGCGACCTCGGCGCGGTTGAAGCGGCCGAACCCGTCCAGCGTGTCGACCGCATACATCGCTGCCAGCCGGCGGCGGCCGTTCTCGCTGTCGAACCGCGCATCGGGCTCGACCGTCAGGCGCGTTTTGAACGGCTGGAACACCTCGAACAGGTTCGGCCGCTGTATCAGCTTCTCCGGCACCAGCAGCTCGCCGGGGTCGATGCGCGCCAGCGTGGCGCCCAGCGCGGTTTCGCTGGCCGTCTGCAGCCACAGCTCGCCGGTCGACAGGTCGAACCAGGCGACGCCGATGCCGCCGCCGGCTTCGGCCAGGGCCGCCAGGTAATTGGCCCGGCGCGGCTCCAGCAGATGGTCCTCGGTGAGCGTGCCGGGGGTGATGATGCGGACGATGTCGCGCTTCACCACCGATTTCGAGCCGCGTTTCTTGGCCTCGGCCGGGTCCTCGATCTGCTCGCACAGCGCGACCTTGAAGCCCTTGCGGATCAGGCGCGAGAGATAGACCTCATGGCTGTGGACCGGTACCCCGCACATCGGGATGTCCCGGCCCTGATGCTGCCCGCGCTTGGTGAGCGCGATATCCAGCGCCGCCGCGGCCGCCTTCGCATCGTCGAAGAACATTTCGTAGAAATCGCCCATCCGATAGAACAGCAGGCAGTCGGGATGGGCGGCCTTGATCGAGAGGTACTGCGCCATCATCGGCGAGGGCGCCGAGCTCACAAGCGGCTGTTCCTCCTGATGATCTGGCGGCATGGTTCCTCGGAATCGGGTGTGCAGAGCGGCGAACCTAGCATCGATGCAGCCGAATCTTTCAACTGAATCCCAAACCACAGCCGTCATTCCCGCGAAGGCGGCATGACGCAATACAGAGGATCGAATTTCATGGACCTATCCGCGTTCGCCGAAGCGCGTGGCAAATATCGTTATGTGCCGGCTCGGCTGATTTTGGCTGGGGAAGGGGCTCAACCATTCACCTGGGGAGGGCTGAACCTGGTCGCCCAGATGCCGTCTCAGGCTGTCTGGGACAGCGCGGAGGGACGTTCGGGCTATTCGTCGATTGCTTTGGACGAGTACCATCAGGCCTTGCTCAACAGTTCCGTCGCGACGGAACTGCTTCACGGTTTGGCGTCCGCTGTTTTCTGGGGTTACGCCTCCGGTTCCGACCACGTGCTCCGTGAAGGGCGGGCGGTGGGCCGGGTGCGCTGGCTTAGGGACGGCAAGAAAAACAGTGGTCCGCAGCCGACGGACGAGATCGTGCGTCATATCCAGGACGCCCGCGCCCTTCTCAAGCATGGCAACGCTGGCGCCGCCCTCGTTGAGATGATGAAAATCAAATTCCTGGGGATGTCCTTCGCATCCAAGATTCTGATGTTCATCGATCCGAAGGTCGCGGCTGTCTACGACGCGATTATCTCCGAGCGGCTGAATAGCGATGCTCAACCTAATGAGCTTCGCGCCATGCATGTGCCGACAAACGGGGCAAATCGAATTTTGCAGGCGCAGAAATATGCTCAATGGTGTGCCTACTGCTCGTCCCGGGCGGCATCGTTGAATGGCCGGCGCATTCGGTGGGCGGACTGGGACAAGCAGGAATTCGAATGGCGGGCCGTCGATGTCGAGCGCGCCTTCTTCGCGATGGGACGGTAGGAGCAGGACATGGCACTTTATCTCGTCACCGGCGGCGCTGGGTTCATCGGGTCGCATCTGGCAGATGCGCTGCTGGCCCGGGGCGACAGGGTGCGGGTGCTGGATAATCTGTCGACCGGGAAGCGCGAGAATCTCGATTCCAGGGCCGAGCTGATCGTCGGCGACGTGGCCGATGCGGCGGCGGTCGCCGGGGCGATGGGGGGCGTCGAAGGCTGCTTCCATCTGGCCGCGGTCGCCTCGGTCGAGCTTGGCAACCGGGACTGGCTGGGCACGCATCGCACCAACCTGACGGGCGCCATCACCGTCTTCGACGCGGCACGGCGGGCCCAATCGGACAGCACCGTGCCCGTGGTCTATGCCTCCTCGGCGGCGATCTATGGCGACAATCCCGACCTGCCGCTGGCCGAGACCGCCGCGCCCCGGCCGCTGTCGGCCTATGGCGCCGACAAGCTGGGCTGCGAGCTGCATGGGCGTGTGGCTGCCAAGGTGCATGGGGTGCGCACCGCGGGCTGCCGCTTCTTCAATGTCTACGGGCCGCGCCAGGACCCCGGCTCGCCCTATTCCGGGGTGATCTCGATCTTCTTCAACCGGATCGGCAAGAGCCAAGGGATCACGATCTTCGGCGACGGCGGACAGACGCGGGATTTCATCTATGTCGCCGACGTGGTCGAGGCCCTGCTCAAGGCAATGGGGCAGGAAACGCCCGGCGCGTCCGTTTTCAATGTATGCACCGGAAGGACGACGTCTCTTCTGGAGCTGGCCGCGGCCATCGGGCGCGTGTTCGGCCGCACGCCGGAAATTACCTTCGCCGAGGCGCGCATGGGCGATATCCGCGAGTCCCTGGGCAATCCGACGATGACCCGTGACGTGCTTGGTTTCGCGGCGAAATTCGGGGGCGAGGAAGGGCTTCGCCTGATGGCCGC
>CAZNNJ010000779.1:0-3016 GCA_964574305.1 uncultured Rhodospirillales bacterium
CTGGCCGCCCGGCATGCCGGGACGGTGGTCATCATGAATCTACTAAAGTTCAAGACGGATGCCGGCGACGGGCGGACAGGGCGGCGGGCCTATGCGGATTACGGCGCGCTGGCGGCCGAGATTCTTCCCGTCTATGGCGCTGAGGTGGTGTGGACTGGGCGACAGCGGGAGATCATCAACGGCGGGGCGCAAGATGACTGGGACATCGTGGCGCTGGTCCGCTATCCCTCGATCGACGCCCTGGCCCGGATGAGCGCGAGCCCCGAATACCGGGCGATCTACCACCACCGCACAGCCGCCCTCGAACGCGAGGCTGTGACCGCACTGTCAGAGGATTTCGCGCTGGGGGAATTAGGTCCCAAAATCCCTCTCCCACCGGGAGAGGGTGGGGCCCGGCCCGAAAGGGCTGGGAGGGTGAGGGTACGGTGTGGCTGGCATCCCACCCTCACCCACTGCGGCTAAGCTCACAACGTTCGCCAAGCCTTCGTAACCCTCTCCCGGAGGGCGAGGGTTATAATGGTTTCGCCCATCCCGCATGCCTGGCCAGGAAGTGGCCGAACTCTGCCCGCATCTCGCGGTCCTCCGGGGCGCCGCCGAAGCCGCCGTGGGGCATGGCTTCCCAGACATGCAGCTCGGTCTCGATCCCGGCCTTGCGCAGCGCGCGGTGGATGCGGGCCGAGTTCGACAGGAACACGTCGCGGGTACCGGTCTGGATGAAGGTGGGCGGGAAGCCCTTGGTGAAGTCGGCGAAGATCGGCGACAGATAGGGATGGGCCAGGTCCGCGCCGCTGGCGTATAGCGCGTTCATCGCCGGCAGGCCGCCGCGCAGGACCACGTCGATGTCGCGGTTGGTGTGGAACGTGTCGCCGGATTCGGTGAGGTCGACCTCCGGCGTGAACAGCCCGACCGCCGCCGGCAGCGGCAGGCCTAGGTCGCGGATCTTCAGCGGCACCGCCGCCGCCAGATTGCCGCCGCCCGAGGCGCCGGAGATGGCGATCTGCGCCGGGCTCCAGGTCTTCAGCATCTCGCGATAAACCGCGACGCAATCGTCGATCGCGGCGGGATAGGGATGATCGGGCGGGTTGCGGTAATCGACGCCATAGACCTTGCAGCGATTCTCGAACGCCTCCATCCGGGCGAACAGATGGGTCGCCTCGCCGCCCAGCAGCACCAGCCCGCCGCCATGGAAATAGAGCAGCACCTTGTCCTTGTTCTCGGCCGGGATGTCGTCGGGCTCGGCGATATAGACAGTGACGCCGGCGACGGTCACGGTCTCGGATTTGACCGGCAGCACCATCAGCGGGCCGCGCATCATCCCGGCCATCTCAGTGTTCATACGCTCGATGCGCGCATACCAGCCGGCCTTGTCGTCGAGCGCCGGGAACGGCGCCTGCGCCGGGCGCTCCATGGCGAGGGCGGCCTGCGCCTCAGGGCTGATCGATTTTGGCACCGGGATGGTGCGCTCGGTCAGGTGCACGCCCTTCAACTCGCTCATGAATTCCTCCCGCCAGATTGGTTGCCGCACCCTATCGGCGGATCAGCGCGCCTGTCCATGAAGATTCGCCCCGTAAGGCGCCCGATGATTTGGATGCATAGCGCGCTTGCCATTTTTGCAGATGTCGCGGAAGTTCTGCCATCGACTCACGAGGAAGCCACGGGACCCGAATGCCCCAACGATCCATGTTCGCCGCCAAAACCCCTGAAGAGATCATCGCCGGTGGAGAGTCCGGCGAACATCAGCTGAAGCGCGCGCTGGGGTCCTGGAACCTGATCGCGCTGGGCATCGGCGCGATCATCGGCGCCGGGATCTTCGTCCTGACCGGCGTGGCGGCGGCGGACAATGCAGGCCCTGCCATCGTGCCCTCCTTCATTCTCGCTTCCGTCGGCTGGGCGCTGGCCGGCAAGTTCTACCGCGCGATGGCGTCGATGATCCCGATTTCCGGCAGCGCCTCTTCCTATACCCCGGAGACCCTTGGCGCGTTGGCGGCGTGGACCATTGGCTGGGTGCTGGTGCTGGAATATGCGGTGGGCGCCGCGACCGTCTCGGTCAGCTGGTCGGCTTATGTGATGGACCTGTTCAATAGTCTCGGCGTGCCGATATCGACCAAGATCGCGCTCGGAACCGTTGGCAGTGCACCCCTGACCCTCGATTTCGGCGCGATCTTCATCATCGTCGTGGTGTCGATGATCCTGATGCGCGGCATCTCGGAATCCGCCTTGGTCAATAACATCATCGTCATCGTCAAGGTGTCGATCGTGCTGGCGGTGATCGCGGTCGGCATCTTCTATATCCACCCGGCCAACTATGTGCCGTTTATTCCCGAGAACACCGGCAAGTTCGGCGAGTTCGGGATCAGCGGCATCATCCGCGGGGCCGCGACCATCTTCTTCGCCTATATCGGCTTCGACGCCGTTTCCACCGCCTCTCAGGAGGCGAAAAATCCGCAACGCGATATCCCGATCGGCATCATGGGGTCGCTGGTCGTTTGCACGGTTCTGTATATCGCTTTCGCGTTGGTCCTGACCGGCATGGTCAACTACAAGGTCATGCATGGCGACGCCCATCCGGTGGCGACCGCGATCAACCTGACGCCTTTTCCGGTCCTGCAGATTCTGGTCAAGGTCGGGATCATCGGCGGCTTTACCTCGGTGATCCTGGTGATGCTCCTGGGCCAGTCACGCGTTTTCCGGGCGATGGCCCAGGACCGGCTGATCCCGAAGCTGTTCAGCGACGTTCATCCGAAATGGCAGACGCCATGGCGGTCGAATCTTACGCTGATGATCTTCGTCAGCTTCTTCTCCGGCTTTCTGCCCCTCGGTTGGCTCGGCCACATGACGTCCTTCGGGACGCTGTTCGCGTTCATCCTCGTCTGCATCGGCGTGGTCGTGCTGAGGCGGACCCGGCCGGAGCTGGCGCGGCCGTACCGCACGCCCTGGGTTCCGGTGGTGCCCGTCCTGGGCGTCCTGGTCTGCTTCCTGATGATGTCGTACCTGCCTGCCAATACCTGGCTGATCG
>CAZNNJ010000780.1:0-3014 GCA_964574305.1 uncultured Rhodospirillales bacterium
GCCTAACGGCGACGCCCCCTCACCCGGCGCTACGCGCCGACCTCTCCCCGCAGGGGCGAGGTCATACTAGCCGCCGGCCATTCGCTGAACGGGCGGATATTTTCCGGCCGTACCACCAGCACCAGCCCGTACCAGGCGCGGCCGGTGGCGTTGGCGCGGCGGTCGGAATCGCTGAGGTCGTTGGCCTCCTGCATCAGCGCGCGGAACTTGCGTTCGATCCGTTCGCGCGAGCCGGGGGTAAGCTTCATGAAATCGCACACCCAGGCGGCGTTGGGCTCGTCCACGTTCGGGCTTTTAAAGGTCTCGCGCAGCCAGCGGTTGAGATTGCGGGCATAGGGGCCGTTCGGGATCAGCCGCATGTCCCGGGCGGTGTTCAGCCTGATCTCGTTGCCGGGCAACAAGTCGATCAGCCCGAGCCTGTCGAGCTGGAGCAGGTGGTCGACCAGCACCGCCTCGGGGATGCCGATGTCGGCCTTCAGCTCCTCAGCCGTCCAGCCCTTGCAGATCTGGACGAAGAGGTAAGTCAGCAGCGGGCTCGCGGCCAGCGCCTCCTCCTGCTTCAGCGTGTGATGGTCGGGGCGGTTATCGCGTCGCTTGGCGGCAAGCTCGCACAAGGTGAAGAAATCGATCCCGACCAGTTCACACATCCGGTTGAGGATCGCCGTCTCGATGCTGCCGGCGGAGAACCAGCGCGTCACCGTCCGCTCGGTGACGCCGAGCTTTTCGGCCACAACGGCAAAGCGCAGCCCGTGCTGGCGGAGCAGTTCCCTCAGCACCTCCATCATCACGTCGTGCTGCGATTTCATGGCATCCCCTCCCCGCCTTCGGCCGAACTAAAGCCGGACCGCCGCAAACCCGCAAGCCACTGGTAATTCGCCGCCGCCAATGCTGGAATAGCGACCAGACAAACAGTTCAATCCAGGGAAGGACATCTCATGACGACCGCGCGCGATCTCGCCCAGGCCTCGCTCGCCGCCATCAAGGCGAACGACAAGCAGGCCTGGCTCGATCTGTTCGAGGATGACGGCTTCGTCCAGGATCCGGTCGGCAAGTCCCGCATGGATCCGGCCGGCAACGGCCATCACGGCAAGGCCGCCATCTCGGCCTTCTACGACCTGTTCAAGACGCAGATGAAGCAGCTGACCTCCACCATCCACCATTCCGCGCTGGGCGGCGACGAGGTGGCGGTCTATGCCACGCTGCATATCGAGAGCCATGACGGCCACAAGTTCGATGTGCCGGTGCTGAACGTCTACAAGATGTCGAAGAACGGCAAGCTGGCCTCGCTGCGCTCCTTCTGGGAAGGCGGCTGAGCCTAGCCCCTCAGCGCCGCGACCTGTGCGATAAAGGCATCGATCCGCCTCCACAGCAGCGCCCGCGTGCCGGCGAAGTTGTGCATGTGGGCCATCCTAGGCACCACAAACAGGGACAGGTCGCGGGCGGACTGGAACGCCGCCAGCTCGCGCAGCGGGTCCTGGCAGACATCGCGCTCGCCCATCGCCAGCACGACCGGAACGTCGATCCCGGCCGCCTCCCTGGCGGCAACGCCGGGCAGGACGAGGCCGGTCGTGTCGGGGGTGGTGGCGCTGTTCCAGGGCGCGCCGTCGCCGAAGGTCGGCGGCATCCGCGCCATGTCGGCCGCGACCAGATGCTCCGGCACGTCGTCCCAATGAAAGGCGTAGCGCCAGTCTGCATTGAGGAAGAGCTGTCGCGCCGACGCCCGCGGATCGGCGTCGCCGGCGAAGCGCAGCTCCTCGCCTGAACGGGACGGCAGGCGGGTGCAGACCAGGCTGGCGCCGAGCACGGCGATCCCGTCGAAGGGCCGGTGACCGGCCTGCATCAGCACGGCGATGAACCCACCCATCGACTGGCCGGCACCGACGACGGCTGAGGGCGTCACCGGCATTCCGCCGGTCAGCGCGCCGGCCTTGAGCCGGCTCACGACCTCCCGCACCGCCGCGCTGTTGGCGGCGGCGACGGTGGCGATCGGCGGCGGCTCCGGCGGCACGCTGCTGTCGCCGACCGCAAGGTGGTCGAGCGCAACGACGATCGTCCCCTGCCCCACATGGTGCTCGGCCTCGCTGTAGCCGGGCTCGGGCAGGTCGAAATAGCGGCGGTTATAGCCGGCTCCCGGCATCGCCACGAGGACCGGCGCATCGGGCTTCAGGCGCTCCGGGTCAGGCAGATGCAGCGTCGCGGCCAGCCCCCAGCCCTCGCGTCCAGGAACCTCGACCAGAATATCCTTGCGCCCGTGGGTCATGGCGCCTCGATGGTGAAGGCCAGCATCGCCTGGGCGTAAGCGGTGTCGAGATATTCGGCGACTTCCGAGATCAGCCCGTCGCGGAAGCGGAAGGTGAAGACGTAATGGTTGGCATAGATGCGCCCGTCGGCCAGCGGGCCGCTGCCGTGCGCCTCCAGCATTACCCGGTCGTTCTCGGCGACGGCATCGGTCACCGTGACCACGATCCCCTGCGGGAACAGATCGCCGGAACTGGAAACCATGGCGTCATAAGATGCCCGGTCGGAGACCGCGAGCCGGCCCTCGGGGACCCTATGCTGGTTCATCGTCCAGGTCAGATCGTCGGTCGTCCGCCTCCACGCGGCTTCGCGCTTGCCGCTGCTGAATTCGTTCATGAAGGCGATCGCGCTCGCTTTGTTCGCCGCCGTATCCATTGCCCTTCCCCTTTGTCGTTCAGCCCGCCAGCAATTCTTTCACCAGCAATGCGTGCTCAGCCTCAAGCGGCAGGTCCGGCAGGGTTCGCCCGGCCCGCCGGTACCAATAGGCGGCATTGCCGAGATCGCCCTCCTTGCGGTGCAGATAGGCATGGACCCGCATGCCGGCCTGATCCTCCAGATGGTCGACGCAGCGATGCGCCTCGGCCCAGTCGCCCTTGGCGTCCCACCACAGGCTGGCCAGCGGCGCCTCCAGGTCGGCCGGCGGCCGGCCGACGGCGAATGAGTCGGTGAATTGCTGAACGGTGTAGGTCATCGGCATGCGTCCCCGAAGCCGCACT
>CAZNNJ010000781.1:0-3013 GCA_964574305.1 uncultured Rhodospirillales bacterium
GACAGCGAACCTTGGCACACGATGCCGCGGGGCCGTCCACCCCAACGGATTAGCGTAAGCGTAATCCGACCTTCGGCGAAGAGGCACGGTTTGTCGGATTACGCTTCGCTCTAATCCGACCTAGGGCTTACCACCGTCTATTGTTTTCCCGCTGGGCACGGGAAGACGGCGATCAGGCTCGTCCTTACATAACCGGTTGAGGTACAAAGGCCCGCGCAAAAGCCGACTGTCTTACGCAGTTCCGGACGAATCGCGTCATAGACTTGCAGCAGGCTGAGGTTGGGGGGAATACAAGCGCGATTTAGGCGTTTTCTCGTTTCGTCGTCCAAGCCGACGTAGCCCTTTTCGATTTCGACTACGGCCCCAATCAATGTTCGGCAGGGCTCGCTCATCGGGGTGTGGTCGTGAAAGTCACAGACTTTTCTTATGTCGATGCCGACATTAAAGGGATCAATCCAATTCGGTTCGGCTGCTTGCGTCTTCGCACAACAAGCCGCTGCCAACACCGCGGCGAGACCACTTAGTATCGACCTCATTGGCGAACCCCCGGATTTTCGTCAGAAGTATCACGCTTAAGATTTGTCCGCAGCTAGACTCGCTCGAGCTTCCGCCGTCTGAAGTCGGCCAATATCTCTCCCGCCGCATTGTGCCCGGGGGCACCGGTGACGCCACCGCCGGGGTGGGTGCCGGAGCCGCACATATAGAGGCCGGGGATCGGCCCGCGATGGTCTGCATGGCCCAGCATCGGGCGGGCGGAGAAGATCTGGTTGAGGTCGAGCGCGCCGTGGAAAATGTCGCCGCCGACGAGCCCGAAGGTGCGCTCCAGGTCCAGCGGGCTGTTGATCTGGCGGCCCAGCACCGACGCCTTGAAGTTGGGGGCGAAGCCGTTGACCGTGTCGATGATGAGGTCGGCAACCGAATCGCGATGGTCGTCCCAGGACGAGCCGTCCGGCAGTTCGGGCGCGAAATGCTGGCAGAACAGGCTGGCGACATGCTGCCCGGGCGGGGCCAGCGTTGTGTCCAAGGTAGAGGGGATCAGCATCTCGACCACCGGCCGCTTCGACCAGCCCTGGCGGCGGGCGTCGACATAGGCGTCCTCCATATAGGCGAGGCTCGGCGCCATGATGATGCCGGAGCCGTGATGCTCGGCCAGCGCCGTGCCCGGCAGAGCGGTGAAGCTGGGCAGCTCGCTGAGCGCCACGTTCATCCGGAAGGTGCCGGAGCCGCAGCGCCAGTTGAGGATGCGGTCGAGGAACTCCTTGGGCAGGGCCGACGGGTCGATCAGGTCGCGATAAAGCAGCTTGGGGTTGAGGTTGGAGACGATGGCGGAGCCGCGGACGATGTCACCGTCTGTCGTTACCGCACCGGTCGCGCGGCCCTTCTCGACCAGGATTTCCTTGACCGGGCTGTTGAGCTTGATCTCGACGCCCGCCGCCGTCGCCGCCTTGGCCATCGCCTGGGTAATCGCGCCCATGCCGCCGACCGCGTGGCCCCACACGCCCTTCTTGCCGTTGACCTCGCCGAACGTGTGATGCAGCAGCACATAGGCCGAGCCGGCGGCATAAGGGCTGGCGAAATTGCCGACGATACCGTCGAAGCCGTAGACCGCCTTGATCGGCGCCGATTCGAACCAGCCGTCGAGATAGTCGCCCGCCGACATGGCGAACAGGTCGAGGAACACGCGCTGCTGCTCCAGGCTGAGCCGGTTCATCCGCTTGCCCAGCTTGGCGCCCTTCAGCAGCTCCGGTATCGCGGCCATGATGCTGCCGCGCACGATATTGGGCGGCGTCTCCAGCACCACGTCGCGCAGCACGTCGCCGACCGCATCGAGCTGCTGCGCATACGCGTCCAGCCGGTCGGCGTCCTTCCGCGAGAACTTCGCGACCTCGTCATAGGTCTTGCCGGTGCCGACCTTCAGATACCGCCCGTCATCCAGCGGCAGGAAGTTGGACAGCATCCGCTCGACGATCTTCAGCCCATGGCCGTGCAGGTCGAGATCGCGGATGACCTTTGGGTTGAGCAGCGAGACGGTATAGCTGGCGACCGAGTTGCGGAAGCCGGGATGGAATTCCTCCGTCACCGCGGCGCCGCCGGCGACGCCGCGCCGTTCCAGCACCGTCACCTTGAGCCCGGCCTTGGCCAGATAGGTCGCGCAGACCAGCCCGTTATGGCCGCCGCCGACGATCACGACGTCGCGCATCGAAAACCCTTTCCTTAACCTCGACCGTCATTGCGAGGAGCATAGCGACGAAGCAATCCAGAGCCTCACCGGGTGGTATCGGGCTAACGGCCCTGGATTGCTTCGCTGCGCTCGCAATGACGAAACATGGAATAGCTTGTACTTCCTTATTGAACGGTCGTACAGTATAGTTGTGCATCCAACAGCGCTTTACCGAGTTCCCCATGGCCGAGCCGCTTCGCCTTCATGAGCCAAGCCACCAGCCCGACGAGGACGGCCTGAGCCTGCCCGGCTGGATCTATCGCGACGCCGATTTCCTGGAGGCGGAGCGCGAGGCGGTGTTTGCCAGCTCATGGCAGATTGTCTGCCATGTGAGCGACATCCCCGAGCCCGGCGACTATCATACGCTGGATTTCATGGGGGACAGCTTCGTCGTCGTCCGCGGCAAGGACGGCGAAGTGCGCGGCTTCCACAATGTCTGCCGCCACCGCGCGGCCCGGCTGCTGGACGGCGCGAGCGGCAGCTGCAAGGGCGCCATCGTCTGCCCCTATCACGCCTGGAGCTATGGCTATGACGGGCGGCTCAGCACAGTGCCGTTCCGTGAAAAATTTCCCGGCCTGGACTTGCGATCCACCGGCCTCGTACCGCTGGAGGTCGAGGTCTTCCTGGGCTTCGTCTTCGTCCGCCAGCAGCCGGGTGCCCCCTCGGTCGCCGAGATGATGGAGCCGTACCGCGCCGAGCTGGAGCCCTACCGCCTGCCTGAGCTCAGGGCGCTGGGCCGGGTGACGCTGCGGCCCCGCGCGGTCAATTGGAAGAATGTCGGCGACAATTATT
>CAZNNJ010000782.1:0-3012 GCA_964574305.1 uncultured Rhodospirillales bacterium
TGAAAACGCTCCGCGCCACTGATGAGCCAGAGATCGAACTTGTCTTCCAGCGTCAGATGGGTGCCCAGCGTGCCGAGATTCTGGTAGTTGCCGCCGTCGAGATTGACCTTGTCGATATCGAAGCCGGAAACCAGATGATTGGTGCCTTTCTGGATGATATTGGCGCGGAACAGGCGCGCGGTGCCGTCCAGCGTCCGCCCGTCGAACTCGAACAGCGCCGACATGTTGTCGGTCGGCGTGTAGGCCAGCTGGAAGCGTCCGGCCGTGTCGGTGTAACCCTCAAGCTTACGGTGAGTGATCGGGGTCGGGTCTACGTTCGTGACCCAGTCGTCACGCCGTTCCTCCAGCACCGACACCCGGAAATCCAACAGCCCCGGAATGATCGGGCCGCTGACCACCCCGGTAAAATCGACTGTATTGTAGGTGCCATAGCTGATATCGGCATAGCCGGTATAGGTGTCGGAAGGCTTCGCGGTATCGATCTTGACCACGCCGGCGGGCGTATTGCGGCCGAACAGGGTTCCTTGGGGCCCACGCAGGACCTCCACGTCCTTGATGTCGAAAACCGGGAATGCCTTCAGGATCGGGTTTTCGACGATGACGTCATCCACCAGCACGCCGACCGGCTGTTGCGCATTATAGGTGAAATCCGAGTTGCCGAGGCCGCGGATGTAGAAGCGCGGATAGGTGCGCCCGAACGACGATTCGATCAGCAGGCTCGGCACCTGGGCGGAGAGGAAGCGGATATCCTCGCCGCTGGAGGTCAGCGCCTCCACCGCCGTCGGCCCCAGCGACGTGACGGCGATCGGCACGTCCTTGGCGAATTCAGGCTTGCGCTGCGCGGTCACGACGACCTCCTGCAACTGGTCCGGATTGGCGGCCGGCGCCGCAGCCTGCGCTTGAGCCAGCGCCATATGTGTCGTGAGGAAGGGAAGGGTCAGAGCCGAAACCGAAGCCGCCAGGCACACTCCGCGCCCGCGATTTTTCCAAGCTGACATGCGACATCTCCTGCCGTTTGAACATTATTCTTCGTTGCCGTGCGGCAATACGAAGCCAGCAAGAGTATCCTTGGGTTTGACGTGGGACCATTCTCCCCGCCAAACAGCCTTCCCTCATTCACTTTTTGGCATCCGGGAATGCTAGGTGCCAATCGTGAGTCACGAGTAGCGCAGATTTTCGACAGCACCGATGCCGTTTCGGCATCGGGCGGCGATCCGCGAGCAGGCGGACGCGACCGTGGCGAGAAGCGCGGCGAGCGCCGGGGCCGATAGGTGCTTCATCCTGATCTCTGATACGGGGGACCAGCCGGCATCCTATGGCATTTGGAAACAAAGGCCGGGCACAGTCAAAATTCTCCATCACATAAGCCGCTTTATCCATCACATAAGCCGCTTTATTCGGCTACCGTTCCGGTGAAATCAGATAGCCGAGGCCTGCCATGCTTCCGCGCCTTTTGTCCCTGGTGCCGTTCGCCGGCCTGCTGGCCGGCATCGGCTTCGCCAACCGGGTCGAGCCCCGGGTTTTCGGCATGCCCTTCCTGCTGGCTTGGGTCGTCGCCTGGCTGTTCATCAGCGTGGGCGTGATGGCCCTGGTCTATCGGCTCGACCCGGCTAACCGCACGCAGGAGGGGGAGGGAACCGGGCGGTGAGCGTCGCCATCGTGATCATCTTCCTGACGGCGCTGGGCGCGCTGCTGCTCGGCCTCTATGCCCGCCGCGGGCATGACATGAATCTGGAGGAATGGTCGGTTGGCGGGCGCAGCTTCGGCATGGTGCTGGTCTTCATCCTGCTGGCCGGCGAGATCTATACCACCTTCTCCTTCCTCGGCGCCTCGGGCTTCATCTATGGCAAGGGCGGGGCAGCCTACTACATCCTGGCCTATCTCACCCTGAACCAGGTTGCCGGCTATTGGATATTGCCGGGAATCTGGCGCGCCGCCCGGCGCGAGCGGCTGGTCAGCCAGGCACATTTCTTCGTCCGCCAATATGACAGCCCGGTGCTGGGCCTGCTGGTCGCCGCGGTCGGGCTGATCGCGCTGCTCTTCTATTTCGTGCTCCAGCTCAAGGGGCTGGGAATCATCGTCAGGATCGCCTCGTACGGCGCGATCCCGCCGGTGCTGTCGGTCTGGGTCGGCGCCGCCATCATCACCGCCTATGTCATGGTGTCGGGCGTGCGCGGCGCCGTCTGGGTCGCCGTGATCAAGGACGTGCTGATCCTGACCGTCGTGGTGTTCTTGGGGCTCTATCTGCCGCTGCATTATTACGGCGGCTACGGCGCCCTGTTCGCGGCGGTCGAGCAGGCCAGGCCCGGTTTCCTCTTGCTGCCGGCCAAAGGCAACGGCGTCCTCTGGTTCCAGACCACCGTCATCGTCAATTCGCTCGGCGGCTATATGTGGCCGCATATGTTCGCCGCGATCTTCACCGCCAAGGACGCGCGGATCGCCCGGCGCAACGCGGTGGTGATGCCGCTCTATTCGCTGATGCTGCTGTTCGTTTTCTTCGTCGGCTTCACCGCCCTGCTGCAGGTGCCGGGACTCAAGGGGGACGATGTAGACCTGTCGCTGCTGACCCTGGCGACGCGCACTTTCGACCCGTGGTTCATCGGGGTGATCGGCGCGGCCGGGCTGCTGACGGCTCTGGTTCCCGGCTCGACCATCCTCACCGCCGCCGCGACCATGCTGGCGAACGACGTCTATCGCGGCGCGGTTCGGCGCGATCTTTCCGAGGCCTCGATCAGCCGCCTGGCGCGGATGTTCGTGCCGATCGTGACCCTGGTCGGCGTCTTCTTCACGCTGAAGGGCGGAACGACGATCGTCGGGCTGCTGCTGATGGGATACAATTTCATCGTCCAGTTCTTCCCCGCCGTCGCCTTCAGCCTCAGGGCCCGCAACCCGGTGACCCGGCAGGGCGCGTTCGCCGGCATCCTGGTCGGCCCCGCCGCGCTGGTGGCGCTAACCCTGACCGGCCCCACCCCGGCCGATTGCGCGACAATACTGTCTGCGATCCGATCGTCC
>CAZNNJ010000783.1:0-3010 GCA_964574305.1 uncultured Rhodospirillales bacterium
CGTGTGCGTCGCGAGCAGAGTCGGCTGAATGTACTCGCCCTCGTCATGACCGGGCAGGCGGCATCGTGGAAGTCTTTCCTGGACAACGCCCCATCCGCGGGAAGGAACTTCGTCGAAAGCTGGATCTGGCCCCACATCGTGACCGCCTGGCATGCCGCGAAGCTGATGGTGCCGCGCCGCTCCGGGCTGATTGTCGAACTGGTCGAGCAGGACAACGTTGGGTATCACGGGGCGTTCTACTTCGACCTGATGGAGACGCTGTTGAAGCGCTACGTCTTCGCCCTGGCTAACGATCTGGGCGAGTCCGGCGTGACGGCCGTCGCCGTAGCCCCAGGGTTCATGCGTACGGAGTCAATTCTCGAAGGGTATAAGGTCACCGAGGCGAATTGGCGTGATGCGCTCAAAGATCCGCAGGCCGCGGCAATGGGGTGGGGCGGATCCGAGACGCCATGCTTCGTGGGCCGCGCGGTTGCCGCACTGGCGGCAGACCCGCTCGCCATACGCAAGACCGGCGGCATCTACACAACGCGGGCACTGTCGGAGGAATACGTGTTCACCGACCTCGATGGCGCCCGGCCGGACTACGCAGTGTTAGAGGCGGCATTCGTGCAGGCCAGGCAGACGTACCTGGCGCCCGTGGTAGAAGTCGGCCGCCTTGTAACCGTGGACTGGAAGCTCGCCTCAAAGGCGGAGGCGCCGTGAACGAATCCGAAATACTCACCTACGCTTCGCCTACCCGCAGCGCCTCGCGCATGGATTCTCATTCGCTCAGCGGTTCGGTTCTACCCCTGCTTGTCGGTTTGCACAGCCCGTGCGGAATCCGGGCGTCATCGAACATCCACCGGTCCTACAGCCACAGGCGGCGCGATAACCATCCCGCTGCAGCCGACCGGCGCCGCGAGTATGCTTCTGGTAGTTTGTCTGCCGCCGTGGCGCGGCCCCGAGCGCTGAACTGATCTGCATAATGTACCCATGGCCGAACTTGAACCCGGACATCCCGACGAACTTCGCGACATGCTTGCGAATTGGCTGAGACAGGCGAACGATCCAGTCGGCTCCTTGCCCGCTGACAAGACGCCGACTGAGTGGGCGATCCGCAACTTCATCGAGTCATGGCGCAAACCCGCCGGTGCCGGTCTCGATTCTATTGAAGAATCGCTGAACAAGGCGTTGGGCGCATTGAAGGCAGGTCACGCGGTTGCGGCGGCATTCGAAATCGAATGCGCGCGACAAACCCTTGGCGAATGCGTGCGCGATGAACTGGGGCTCTACGAATGGAACCGCGAGGCCGGTTAGCGAACTGGCGCCGCGGGGCAGCCTTTTGTATCCCCGAATCTTTTGCCAGGAGCCGCTCATGCCCATCATCACCTCCATCCGCTGCCGAAACATGCGGGCCTCGCTCGCCTTCTACACCACCATCCTCGACTTCCAGCACGTCGACGGCGACGACACCTTCGACGACCCCTGCTTCGCTGTCCTCGCCCGCGGCACCGACTACCTCTTTCTCTCCAGCCATCGCGGCGACGGTGAATTCGGTCAGGCGATCGCCGTACTGACCGACGACGTCGACGCGCTCTTCCGCAAATTCCGCTCCCGCGGCCTCGCCACGCCGGGCAATCCCGACGCGCCCCGGATGGTGCATGAGGGACCGATTGACCAGAGCTGGGGCACGCGCGAGTTCTATGTCGATGACCCCGACGGCAATACGCTGCGGTTCACGCAGGGCTTCCAGCTACCGTCTGCATCGAGGGGCAGCGCGTAAGATAGCGCTGCAACGTCCCTGGTAAGAAGTACTGGCATGTTTGGGATGGCATCGGGGTCCTCCTGAGTGCCGCGAAGTAACAGCATACCGTCGCGCTCGGCAGTTGGCTTTTCGCTCGAGATCGAGCGGTCATTCTGGGCCGGCATAAAATGGTTTGAGGTTCGGTCGCCGCCTCGCCTGAATCATCACAAAAGGAGAGAACCATGGCGCGTGTCGTGCGATTTCATCAGGTCGGTGGGCCCGAAGTTCTGCGGGTGGAAGAAGTTGAAGTCCCGCCGCCGGGTAAGGGCGAGGTTCAAATTAACATCAAGGCGCTGGGGCTCAACCGCGCCGAATCAATGTTCCGGCGAGGACAATACTTGGAACAGCCCAAGCTGCCGGCTCGACTGGGGTACGAGGCGGCTGGAACCGTCGCGGCCGTCGGGCCGGAGGTCCGAGAGTTCAAGATCGGCGATGCGGTCAGTACCATCCCGAGCTTCTCACTGAACGACTACGGGCTTTATGGCGACCTGGCGAATGCCCCCGTTCACGCCGTGACGCAGCACCCCGCCTCACTTTCATGGACCGAGGCGGCGGCGGTCTGGATGCAGTACCTCACTGCTTACGGGGCGCTCATCGACATCGGCAAGCTGACTAAGGGCGACACAATCCTGATCCCGGCGGCTTCGAGCAGCGTCGGTCTGGCGGCCATCCAGATCGCAAAGCGGGTCGGGGCCGTTCCGGTCGCCCTGAAGCGGGGCAAGTCAAAGAGAGGACTTGGGAGGGAGGGGGGGAAAGGGGGGGGTGCTGTTGTTCGTACCTGTTGGTGGCCGACCATCTCGGAGGCTGGCGAGGGCGGCCGCGCGATGGGGGATACTGTTCCTCTACGGGGCGCTCACCCCGGAGCCGACGCCGCTTCCGTTGTTCGACGCGCTGGGCAAGTGGCTCACAATTCGCGGATACGTGATGCTGGAGATCACGAGCGATCCGCAGCGTCTGGAACGGGCGAAGAAGTTCGTGAACGACGGGCTGGCCGAGGGCAGCCTCAAGCCGCTCATCGCCGAGACGTTTCCGCTCGATAGAATCGTCGAGGCGCACCGGTATTTGGAGTCGAACCAGCAGATCGGCAAGATCGTGGTCACGGTGTGACGCACATAGCGTGCGGGAGATATTCGTGCGACGGATTCGCTATCGGGTCGCCACGAGTTTGGACGGTTACCTTGCAGGGCCGAATGGCGGAGTGGACTGGATCGGCGGGGATCCTTAGGG
>CAZNNJ010000784.1:0-2998 GCA_964574305.1 uncultured Rhodospirillales bacterium
GGGGCCCCGTGGACTGCGGCATGGTCGCCTGGTTGGTCGATTTCAAGCTTAAGCCCGGCGAACCGCCCGGCTATCAGCCGATGGACGCGCACAATCCCGACCGCACGAAGCGTGGCGACCGGATGTGCGGCCATATGATGATGGGCGGCTTCCGCCCGTCGAAGGACCCGGATATGACCTGGGACGGCGGCTGGATCTACGACCCCGACCACGGCATGACCTATTCCGGCAAGATCACGCTGATCGACAAGGATACGGTGAAGCTGCGCGGGTATCTGGGCATATCGCTGCTGGGCCGCACCCTGGTGCTGCACCGCCAGGCGGCGGCGCCGCAGCTTTGCGACGATCCGAACTGGAAGCCGCTCAGGGCCAAGGAGTGATAAACGAAGCACCTGTTTGCGCCCGCACCCGTGTCTTGCGCGGATCCTCCAACGCGCCGCCGGAACCGACAAGCCGGAACATGCGCGGCGGGCATAGCGTTCGATTTCACAGAACGGCGGCCCGGCGGCCCTATCCAGGCCGATCGGGCTCATGAGGCATGACGACTTCGTGCCGCGCCCGTTCCTGAAAAGGAGATTACCGATGATGAGACGATATCTGATGGCCGGCGCCGTGAGCCTGGCCATGGGCGCCTTTGCGCTCGGAACGCCGGCGAAAGCCGACACGACCGTGAAGGCCGGGGTGCTGACCTGCAATGTGGAGAGCGGCTGGGGGTTCGTCTTCGGATCCTCGCGCGATCTGAAGTGCAATTACTCCGGCTCGGGCGGACGCCACGAACACTATAGCGGACATATCGCCAAATACGGCGTCGATATCGGTTATCTGGAGGGCGGCGTGATCGTCTGGGGCGTTGTCGCGCCGACGGCCGATCTGAAGGCCGGCGCGCTGGCCGGGGATTACGGCGGCGCCACGGGCGGCGCATCGGTCGGGGTCGGGGGTGGGGCCAATGTCTTGGTGGGCGGCTTCAACCGGTCGATCGCGCTGCAGCCGGTCAGCGTCGAGGGCGACAAGGGCCTCAACGTTGCCGCCGGCATCGCGGCTGTGACCCTGCATGCCGAGCGCTGACGCTCGGGACAGTTAACCAGACAATGGAATGGCGCGCCTTTGCAGCCCCGCTTCGGCGGGGCTGCTTTTGCGCGGTACGGTTGAGGCATGAGCGCGGTATCCTTTCGTAAGCGGTTGTTATTGAACAGTGCCAAGTGGATTAGGCCGCAATAACGGACGTGCGCCCCCTAACGCAGTGCGCCCGCCATGATACGCTGCCCGACTGTGGAAGGCGGCGGCGATGGGGGCCGCCGGATCAGGATACGCAATTGCCTTCCGCGACCAGGAGGGACAGATCATGCGTGTCATCTCATCCATGGCGGCCGCGGCGCTGATCGGTGCGCCGATCGCGCTCATGCCGTCGGCATCCCAGGCAGCCGTTCCGAAATTGGCCGGAACCTATCTGATCCATCTGGTGAAGAATTGCGGCAGCGGCGTGATCGGCCTGGCGTCGGGAACCTGGACGTTCACCGCCGCATCGAAAACCTACAGGAACTCCCTGAGCTTCAGCAGCGGGGTGCCGCCGATGACGGTCACGCCCAGCACAGGGAGCGGAACCTATTCGAATACGGCGACGGAGGTGACGTTCGGCAGCGCGGCCGGGACCACGGCGTACCACGCCTATTACGGCGCGCTTTCGCCAACCGGGGTTGCGACCTATGCCGAACTGATCGCCGCAGTCGCCTCCGGCCAGTGCACGGTGCAGATCACCTTTGCGCTGAGGTGACCGCCGGCGCTTGCGGTGCGGTCCAGGCCGGCACCGGACAGGTCAGCTCGACAGCTGCTTTTTCCCGGCGTGCTTTCCGGGGTTCTTATTGAACCTGAGCACCACGTCGTCGTCCAGAAGCGGAGATATCGGCTTCGCCCGGCGATATTGTCTGAGGAACTGCCCCAGCACATCCGGCAGATTGCTGATCTCCGGCGATTCGATCAGCGCGGAGAACTCGGCGATGCCTCCGCACTCGAGTGTGATCCTTACCTGCATCGGTCACCCTATGTGCTTTTGGCCGGGACGGTAGCAGGAAACGTCCCCAGCGCACACTAACCCATGCGGATGTCGCGGCCTCCAAAAAGGTCACATCGGATCACGGTCACCTTGGGAATCCTGCCCCTCAGGCGAAGGCCGACCGGATGTCGGGAAGGTTGGTCGAGGTGGTGATGCCGCCATCGACGAGGATCGCCGTGCCGGTCATGTAGGCGGAATCGTCCGACGCCAGGAAAGCGACCACCTTGGCGATGTCTTCGGCCGCGCCCAGGCGTCCGAGCGGAATCCGCGCCACGAGCTCGTCGACGATCGGCTTGAACTTGGGGCCCATCAGGATCTGGGTGTTATAGGCAACGATAAATCCCGGGCACACGGCATTGGCGCGGATATTGTCCTTGCCGTGATCCAGGGCCAGCGCCTTGGTGAAGTTGATGACCGCCCCCTTGGCCGCGTTGTAGGCCGGCAGAGCATGGTCCGCGAACATGCCGGACATGGAGGCGTTGTTGACGATCACCCCGCCGCCCAGCTTCCGCATCAGCGGGATCGCGACCTTGCAGCAATAGAACGTGCCATGGACGTCGACATCGAACATCCGTTTCCACTCGGCGATATCGGCATCGGGCGTCTCACCGAAGCTGCCGATGCCGGCATTGTTGAACAGGATATCGACCTTGCCGAACCGCTCCACCGCCCTGTCGAACACGTGCTGGACCTGGTCGAACTCCGCCACGTCGGCCTGAACGAACAAGGCCGGTTCGCGTCCCGTATCGAAGCCCCGGTTGAGCTCCCGTTCGACCGCCTGCCCGCCTTCGGCGCCCCGGCCGCAGATCACCACGCGACCGCCCTCCGCCACCATCAGCGCCGCCGTGGCCTGGCCGATCCCCGGACGGGTCACGCCCGTGATCACGGCCACCTTGCCTTCGAACCTGCCCATTGCACGCTCCTCCCCTTCAGCTCTCTTCTATGAGA
>CAZNNJ010000785.1:0-2992 GCA_964574305.1 uncultured Rhodospirillales bacterium
GCGGCTCAACACCGACTATATCGACCTCTACTGGCTCCACGCCTGGGACATGATGACCCCGCCCGAGGAGGTGATGTCGACCGTCGATGCCTTGGTCCGCGACGGCAAGGTCCGCTATTTCGGCCTGTCCGACGTGCCGGCTTGGTACGCCGCCAGAGCGCAGACCATCGCCGAGCTGCGCGGCTGGGAAAAGATTTCCGCCTTCCAGCTCGAATATTCCCTGGTCGAGCGCAATATCGAGCGCGAGCACATCCCGCTGGCGCAGGAGACCGGCATCGGCCTCTGCCCCTGGAGCCCGCTCGGCAGCGGCTTCCTCACCGGCAAATACCGCGGCGCGGCGGGCGAGGGTGAGGTGCGCCGGCTGGACCTGATGGCCGGAACGCCCTTCGCCCGCTTCGACACGCCGCGCAACCGCGAGATCGTCGAGGTGCTTGTCCAGGTGGCTGAGCAGCTTGGCCGCCCGCCGGCGGAGGTCGCGCTGAAATGGCTGGTGGAGCGCCCTGGCGTCACATCGGTGATCCTGGGCGCCTCGCGGCCCGACCAGCTTGCCTCCAACATGGCGTCGCTGGAGGTCGATCTCCCGGCCGAGCTTCGCGCCAGGCTGGACGAGGCCAGCGCGATCGTCCCGGGCAATCCCTACCGCTTTTTCGAGCCCGTGATGCAGGCGATGGTTCGCGGCGGCACGGATGTACGGAAGTGGTCGGCGGGGTGACGGTTAGTTCGGTGCTTTCGGCAGCAATTCCACCCTCACCCAACCCTCTCCCATCAAGGGAGAGGGCTTTTTATGGCGCGATGCCTTTTCATGTCCCTCCCCCTTGATTGGGGAGGTTAGGAGAGGGTGAATGCCTCAGCAGCCAAGCTGCGGGTAACTCCTCACCCCGCCCGGCGGCTCGGATCCCCCGGAAACGTCCCCAGAACGGTGATGTTCTTGGCGAAATAGTTCAGCTCGTCGAACGCATGCTCCATGCCCGGGTCGTCCATGCGGCCCTCGACCTCGGCATAGAACTGGGTCGCGGTGAACGAGCCGTTGAGCATATAGCTTTCCAGCTTGGTCATGTTGATGCCGGCGGTCGCGAACCCGCCCATCACCTTGTAGAGCGCGGCCGGTATGTTGCGGACCTCGAAGACGAATCCGGTGACGGCGACAGCGCAGTCGGTGGGCAATGGCTGCGCCTCGGTTGACATGATCAGGAAGCGGGTCGTGTTATGGGCCACATCCTCGAAATTGCTCTTCAGGATATCGAGGCCGTAGATCTCCGCCGCCAGCGATGAGGCGACGGCGGCGCGGCTCTTGTCGCCGGCCCGCGCCACGTCCTCGGCCGCGCCGGCCGTGTCGTAGAAAGTCACCGGCTTGATGCCCAGCGCACGCAGGTTGTTACGCACCTGGCCCAGCGCCTGGATATGGGAGAGGGCCTCCTTGATGTCGCCAAGCTTCGCACCCCGCACGCCCAAAAGGCAGTGATGCACCGGCTGGAAATGCTCGCCGACGATCTTGAGGCCGCCGCCGGGCAGCAGATGGTGGATGTCGGCGACACGGCCGTTCTGCGAATTCTCGACCGGGATCATCGCCCGCTCGGCCTTGCCCTCGCGCACGGCAGCGAACACGTCCTCGAAGGCGACGCAGGGCAGCGTCGGGATGCCGGGAAACACATGGCGGCAGGCCATGTCGGAATTCGCGCCCAGCGCGCCCTGAAAGGCTATGGGGCCTTTGATCTTGCTCATGATTGCTCCAGCAGCGCCCGCGCCCGGTCGAGATCGGCCTGGGTGTCGACGCCCAACGGTACGGTATCGACCACGGCGACATGAATATTGAGGCCGATGGCGAGGGCGCGAAGCTGTTCCAGCCGCTCGCGTTTTTCAAGGGCCGATTGCGGCGCGGCGACGAAAGCCTGCAGCGCCGCGCGGCGATAGGCGTAGAGGCCGATATGATGATAGAGCGGCCCGGCGCCGCTGGGGGCGGGCAGGCGGGTGAAATAGAGCGCCCTTCCGTCGCGCTCGCCCAAGGGCTCGAACACCGCCTTCACCACGTTCGGATTCTCGCGCTCATCCTCGGCTGCCAGCGCCACCGGGGTCGCGATGTCGACGGCAGGATCGCTGAGCAGCCGGAAGGTCGCCCGGATGGTTTCGGGCTCCAGCACCGGAAGGTCGCCCTGCACATTGATCACCGCGTCGTATTTGCCCGCGGGGTCCACACGCTCCAGCGCCTCGGCGATCCGGTCGGAGCCGGACTGGTGCTCGAAGCCCGTCAGCTGCGCCCGGCCGCCCGCCGCCTCGACCGCCGCGATGATCTCGGGGTCCGGCGCGGTGACGACGACCGGGCCGATGCCGGCCTCCATCGCCCGGCGCCAGACGTGGACGATCATCGGTTCCCCGGCGATTTCGAGCAGCGGCTTGTTGGGCAGCCGCGTTGCCGCAAGCCGGGCGGGGATCAGAACGATCGGATTGATCGGAGGGGGCAAGGATTCAGCCATTTGCGAGCTTCCTAACCCTCACGCCGGCGCTGTCAAGTTGTGCTCTGCGACATTCGGTCCGGCGGCGGGGAGTTGTCCTTGGCGCGATAGAACTGTCAAAAGCCTTCGCCTTCTTCTCCGGTTTGGTTAAAGAGGCGGTTGGCCGGGGGGGTTCTGGACTTTGGCGACGGGCGGGGGTCTTTGACTGGCGGGGCGGGAACGCCGGAAGGCCTCGATCGCGGCGCGGGGATTTTTGCGTTCGGCGTAGGAGTTGAAGTCGAAGAGGGTGAGAAAAAGGAATTTGTCCGCGGGCAGGCCGAAGCGGGCGCGAAGGGCGGTGAGGGAGTCGGGGCCTAAAGCCCCTCCCACCGTTTCAAGAGGACGCGCGAACGAGATCGCGTGCGGCATCGTGAGTACGGGCAGCGGGCACTTCATCGCGACGGCGCGCGTCGTGAAGTCGCTCGGGCACCAGATCTCGTCGTAGTAATCGAAGGCGGGCACCCACGCGTCGGGAAAGTCGGGCAGCTCCCACGCGAAGTAGC
>CAZNNJ010000786.1:0-2990 GCA_964574305.1 uncultured Rhodospirillales bacterium
AGGCGGGTCGAAGCCGAAAATATCGCGCAGCCTCGACCCAGCCAGGGGCATCGTCGCCGTCGCCCGGTGGCGGACATCGACGATGCCGACCATCGGCAGGATGGCGGCGATCGAGATCGGATCGCGGTCGGCATAAAGCGGCTGTTGCCGGTCGCCGCGCCAGGTCAGCCAGGCCTCGAGCAAGGTCCGGCAGGCCTTGGTCCTGAGTCCCAGCGTCTCGGCCGAGAGGTCCGGGCTCACCGCCCTTCGACCACCGTATTGCGCAGCGTGCCGATCCCTTCCAGGCTGGCCTCGACAATATCGCCCGGCTTCATGAAGCGGCCGCTGGCCCAGGCGACACCCTCGGGCGTGCCGGTGAAGACGACGTCGCCCGGCTGCAAGGCCGCGCGCCGGTCGACATAGGGCAGGATGACGTCCAGCTTCCAGGTCATCTCCCCGGTGCGGGCGTTCTGGCGGATTTCGCCGTTGACCGTCAGCTTCATGCCGATATCGGGCGGGCCGTCGCCTAACTCGTCGCGGGTGACGATCCAGGGACCGAGGCCGGTGGTCTTGTCCAGGCTCTTGGATGAAAACAGGTCGAAGCCGATGCCGCTACGCTGCAGGTCGCGGGCCGAGACGTCATTGCCGACGGTATAGCCGAGCACGCTGGGGATCACATTGTCGCGGTCGGCGATCGGCTGGCCGATGACGGCCACCAGCTCGACCTCGTAATCCAGCTGGGTGGTCAGCGGCGAATGATGGATCTGGTCGTTGGCCCCGATCAGCGCCCGGCCGGACTTCAGGAAGGCGATGGGCGACTTGGGCGGCTCCATCTTCAATTCCAGCAGGTGCTTCAGATAATTGGCGCCGACGACGAAAACCTGATTGGTCGGCTCGATCGGGGGCAGCAAGGTGACGTCGCCGAGCGCGACGCTGTCGCCGGTGAAATGGAGCGCGCTCTCGCCGGCGCCGCCGGTCAGTGCCGGGGCCCAGTCGGCCGGGGTGCCGGAAATCCGCCGCACCGCGGTCTCGCCCGTGTCGACGACGCCCCAGAAAATGGCGCCGTTTCGCGCGCAGCGTGCGAGTTTCATGTCAGCTTCCCCGTTATTCTGTTTACCTGTTTCTTAAGCCGAAAATGAATAAGCGCTCAGCGGCCGGCGCCCAACAGCTAAGTTGGGCGCAGCTTCGAATTTTCAGCGCAATCCGCCCACATTGGCGTCGGTGATCGGCACATGGTTGGGCTCGGCCGCGACCCGTGCCATCCAGGCGCGGATGGCAGGAAAGGGTTCGAGGTCGAAGCCGCCCTCGGGCGCCACATGGGTATAGGCATAGAGCGCGATGTCGGCGATCGAATAGGCGGTACCGACGAACCACTCGCGCTCCGCCAGATGCTGCTCCATCACGCCCAGCGCCGCGACGCCGTCCTTGCGCTTGACCGGCAGGGCGATCTTGCGGAACTCGGTCATCTCGACCTTGTGGGTGATCCAATAGCGCACGGTCGCGACATTGGGCTCGTGGTTGTACTGCTCGAAGAACAGCCACTGCATTACATGCGCCCGCTGCAGCCGGTCGGCCGGCAGGAAATGCGTGTCCTCCGCCAGATAGCAGAGGATGGCGTTCGACTCCGGCAGGAACCGCCCCGGCGACAGCTCCAGCACCGGAATCCGCCCGTTCGGATTCTTCGCGAGGAACTCCGGCGTCCGCGTCTCCGCCTTGTCGACATCGTATTCGATCCGCTCGAACGGAATGCCGAGCTGGGTCAGCAGCAGCCGCACCTTATAGGCGTTGCCCGAGGACATGTTGTCATGAAGGCGATACATGGCGGCGCTCCCGTTGGTGGGCGCCGATTGAAGCGCAAGGGCGGGGGCGGTTCAATGGCGGTGTGCCGTCACCCCCGCAGGATCACCCCGCCGTCCACGCTGACCACCTGGCCGTTGATCCATTCGCCGTCGTCCGAGAACAGCATCGCGACCATCGCGGCGATGTCCGCGGGCAGGCCGAGGCGGGGGCTGCGGCCCATCGCCAGGATCATCTGCTTCATCTCGTCGGGGATGCCCGTGCTCGTCGCCTCGGTAATGACCACGCCGGGCGCGATGGCGTTGGCGCGGATGCCTTCCTTGCCCCAGCGCGAGGCGACGTGGCGCATCAGCGCGTTGATGCCGGACTTGGAGACGCCGTAGGCCACGCGCTCCGGCTCGCCGGCATAGGAGGCGGCCGAGGAGGTGTAGACGATGGCGCCGCCGCCGCGCTTCTGGATTTCCGGGATGGCGTGGCGGGTGCACAGCAGATGCCCACGCAGATTGACCGCGATGGTGCGGTCGAACACCTCCAGCGGCACGTCGACCGCGTTGGTGTCGGAAAGCACGACCTTCAGGTCGGCGGCGTTGGCGTGCATGAAGTCCAGGCCGCCATAGGTGCTCACGGCGAGACCCACCAGCGCCTTGACCGACGCATCGTCGGCGATGTCGCAATGCGTCGCGATCGCCTTGCCGCCGGCCGCGTTCACCTGGGCCGCCACCGCCTCCACGCCGGAGACATTGATGTCGCCCAGAACCAGCGAGACGCCTTCTTCACCCAGCCGGATCGCCGTCGCCTTGCCGATGCCGGTCGCCGCGCCGGCGATGACCGCGACCTTGCCCTTCAACCCGCGCATCCGCTCCTCCCGCTTATGAATTCGCCCCGCCATCATAGACGATCTGTACCCGGCGGTTCTGCGGTTCTTTCACGCCGTCGGCGGTCGGGATCAGCAGGTCGCGCTTGCCCTTGGCGACGATCTCGATCTCGGAGGTGGGGATGCCGTCCTTCTCCAGCCGGGCCGCGACCGATTCCGCCCGGCGACGCGACAGGCGCATATTATAGGCGTCGGAGCCGACCGTGTCGGTGTGGCCGGTAACGGTGAGGCGCGTGACCTTGGCCGGGCCGGCATTGGACGCCGCCTGGTCGACGATCTGGGTCGCCTGGGCGGTGAGGTCCGACTTGTTGAAGTCGAAGAACACCAGATAGCTCTTCGG
>CAZNNJ010000787.1:0-2977 GCA_964574305.1 uncultured Rhodospirillales bacterium
ATAAAGGTTCCTTACTTTTTATCGATAATAGATCAAATACAGATCGGTCATTGACATGAAACTAAATTGTTGCATATGTGCTCGCCATGGATGACGTGTTCAAGGCGCTTGCCGACGCCAGCAGGCGTCAACTGCTGGACCGGCTGTTCGACCGGCCGGGACAGACCTTGGGCGAGCTTTGCCAGGGGCTGGCGATGAGCCGCCAGGCCGTCTCGAAGCATCTGGCGATCCTGGAGGCGGCGAACCTCGTGGCGGCGGTCAAGCGCGGCCGGGAGAAGCTGCACTATCTGAACCCGGTGCCCATCCATGAGATCGCCGACCGCTGGATCGGCAAATATCAGCGCGCCCCTTTGGATGCCCTGGCCGCGCTGAAGTCATGGCTCGAGGAGGAGAATGAGGATGGATAGACCGAAGTTCGTTTACGTGACCTATATCCGCTCGACGCGGGAGAAGGTGTTTCAGGCGCTGACCGACGGCGACGCGACCCGGGCCTACTGGTTCGGCTATCGCATCGAATCCGACTGGACGGTCGGTGGCCCCTTGCGCTTCTACAATCCCGAAGGCCAGCTGGTGCATGACGACAAGCTGCTGGCCTATGACCCGCCGGCCACCCTTTCCTATGGCTGGAAGCCGCTGCAGAAGGGTTTCGAAGGCGAAACGGAATCGCGCGTCACCTTCACGCTGGAGCAGGCCGGCGACCAGGTAAAGCTGACCATGGTCCATGACGACATGATGCCGGGCGGCAAGATGCTGGACGCCGTCTCCGGAGGCTGGCCGGCGGTGATCGCCAGCCTGAAGAGCCTGCTGGAAACCGGCAAGGCGCTCGATATTCTCCCGCCGCGAAAGTAGCCAGGGGATAAGACAGTTCCGTATAGTCCGCCGGACCTTCCAAGCCGGTGGACTCTATGGCGCCCGACATGATCGTTTTCGATGAAGAGGCCCGGGCGGCGGGCCTGCTGGCCGCCCAGAACAGCGCGCTCGCCCTGTTCGAAGAGTGCGAGCGCAGCCTGATCCGCCCCGGCGTCACCGAGCGTGCGCTGAGCCGGGAGATCCATGCGCTGGCGGCCGACATGTTCGGGGTCAAGGCGCACTGGCACAAGCGGGTGGTGCGCGCCGGCGCCAACACGCTGATGGAATACGACAAGAGCCCGCCCGACCTGACGATCCAGGAGGACGACATCCTCTTCCTCGATCTGGGGCCGGTCTTCGAAGCCTGGGAGGCGGATTTCGGCCGCACCTATGTGCTGGGCAACGACCCTGACAAGATGCGCCTGCGCGACGACCTCGCCGTCATCTTCGGCAAGGCCAAGGCGCATTACGAGACCCACCCGGATATCACCGGCGCGGAGCTCTATGCCGTGGCCTGCGGGCTGGCCGAGGAAGCCGGCTGGGAGTTCGGCGGCGCGATCGCCGGCCATCTGGTCGGCGAGTTCCCGCATGAGCGCTCACCCGGCGGGAAACTCGCCTCGCATATCAGGCCGGAGAATGGCGAGCGGCTGAACGCCCCTTACTCGTCGGGGCAGAAGCGCCACTGGATCCTGGAGATCCACCTGGTCGATAGAACCCGCCAGTTCGGCGGGTTCTATGAGCAGCTGCTGACGGTCGGCTGACGGCTAGACGAAGTCGTCTCCACCGCCACCGCCGAAATCGCCGCCGTCGTCGAAACCGACATCGGTCACGCCTGGATCGGAACCGCCGCCCTGATCGAAAGCGGTATCGTGGTGGGGAGAGAAGTCACGGTCCCCGCTGTCAGGATTGGGGCTGTCGTAATAATTGTTGACCACCGTCTCGGTGATCCCCGGCTGCGGCACGAAACCGCCGCCGAAGCCCCCTCCAAAGCCGCCATAGCCAGGGTGGAACAGCGATTCGATGCCCTGGAACAGCAGGGCGCCGCCGGCGATGCCGGCCGCGGTCGTCGCGGCGCTGCGCAGGAACGAAGGCTGGGCCGGCGCGCCCCACGGGCCTGACGGCGGCGGCGCATAGGCCGGCTGCGGCTGCTGGTAGGTCTGCTGCTGATAAGTTTGCTGCTGATATTGGGGCGGGCGCTGGGGCGGCGGATCGCCACCGCCGAAGATGGCGCTGAGGAACCCGCCGCTCTTCTTCGGCGGATTGCCCTGCAGCTGATGCTCCAGATCGGCGATCCGGTCCTGCGCCTGATGCAGCGCATAATCCTGGATCAGCACAGTCTGGGCGAGGATGTAGGGCGTATCCGGCTTTTCATCGACGAGATCGTTGATCATCGCCTCGGCTTCCGCATCGATGTCCTGGGATGGGGCTTGACGCAAACGGCTGACGAGATTGGTGAGCAGATCGCGTTCCTGGGGAGTCATCACATGGTCCTTCTAAAGGGTGAGTTACTCACGGCTGGAATATGGTGAGGGTTCAAGGGTCCCGCAATCACCATGTTCAGCCCGGCCGAACCCCACGACATTGTGCGTCCGGGGGTGCCCGATATTGACCCCGGGCCACTTTCGTGGTTCGAGAGCGCCTCATCGAACAGGAACGTGGAAAACCATGAAGATTTCCGGAATTGCAGCGGTCGTCACCGGCGGCGGATCGGGCATCGGCGCCGCGACGGCGCGCCACCTGGCCTCGCTGGGCGCCAAGGTGACGGTGCTGGACGTGAACCAGGCCAATGCCGATTCGGTCGCCAAGGAGATCGACGGCCTGGCGCAGGCCTGCGACGTGACGGACGCCGGGTCGGTGCAGGCCGCGCTGGCCGCCGCCACCGCGAAGCATGGCGGCGCCCGCCTGGTCGTCAACTGCGCCGGCATCGCCACCGCCAGCCGCATCCTGACCCGCGACGGCCCGCACGACCTGGAGCTGTTCAAGCGCGTCATCAATATCAACCTGATCGGCAGCTTCAACGTGCTGCGGCTCGCCGCCGACGAGATGTCGAAGCTGGACGAGATGGACGAAGGCGAGCGCGGCGTCATCGTCAACACCGCGTCGGTCGCCGCCTTCGAGGGCCAGATCG
>CAZNNJ010000788.1:0-2975 GCA_964574305.1 uncultured Rhodospirillales bacterium
GGCGGCGAAAGCGGCGACGTGGCGGATCATTGCGGCCTCGTTGGTTCTTATGAGGCTGTTTATCCGGGGCTTTTCGGCGAAATGCTAGGCCGTTGCGCCGCTCGCGGTCAGATAGTCGATGCCGGCGAAGGCGATGCCGTCCAGCAAAGCGTGGGCGATGATGGCGGTCCACAGGTTGCGGGTCCTGAGATAGATCAGGGTCAGCCACAGCCCGCTGGCGCCGGCGACCACCGCGTGGCCGATGCCCCAGAACGGCGCATGCACCGCGCCGAAGACGAAGACCGGGATCAGCGCGCCCAGCCACCGGCTGCGGGTCAGCTCGGTCATTCGCTCGATGGCATAGCCGCGGAACAAAGTCTCCTCGGTGAAGCCGGCGCTGAGCGCCACGAACAGCTGCAGCCAGATGGGCATGGCGATCACCATCTCGGCCTGATTGCCGGTCTGGGTCGTCATGCCGGAGAGCTGGATGATCTTTCCCGCCGCGCCGGCCAGAAAGACGAGCAGCACACTGTACAGCACGCCGGATTGCACGCCGTGCCAGGTCAGCGGCCCGAGGCCGATCGAGGCGGGCGGCCGCCGTTCCCAGAAGGTGACGATGGCGAGCACGACGAAGGTCAGCCCCCACATCGTCGCCTCGTTCAGCAGGATCGCGTGGGTGATGTTGCCGCCCTGGGGGAATTCGCCTGGTCCGCCGGCCGAGAGTGCGGCCGGTATGATGAGCGCAAAGAGCAACCCGACGGCGGAGGCGATCCGCCGTCGTGGCGGACGCTCCGCCGAAGCAATGTCGGTCACGACTTGTCCATCATCTCCACGAAGCGGGTAAACAGATGATGCGCGTCCTTGGGTCCGGGCGAGGCCTCGGGGTGGTACTGCACGGCGAAGACCGGTCTGTCGGTCATGCGGAAGCCCTCGTTGCTGCCGTCGAACAGCGACACATGGGTCGGTTCGCAATTGGCCGGCAGGCTTTCCGGGATCACCATGAAGCCGTGATTCTGGCTGGTGATCTCGACCTTGCCAGTCGCGAGCTCCTTCACCGGATGGTTCGCGCCGCGATGGCCGTGATGCATCTTCTCCGTCCGACCGCCGACCGCCAGCGACAGCAGCTGATGGCCCAGGCAGATGCCGAAGATCGGCTTGCCGGTGGCGATCAGTTCGCGGATCACCGGCACGGCATAGACGCCGGTCGCCGCCGGGTCGCCAGGGCCGTTCGACAGGAAGATGCCGTCCGGATCATGGCGCAGCACGTCCTCGGCGGTCGCATCGGCCGGCACCACCGTCACCTTGCAGCCGGCGGAGGCAAGTTCGCGCAGGATATTGTGCTTGGCGCCGTAATCGATGGCGACGACGTGATGGCGCGGCGCGTCCTGGGTGCCGTGGCCGCCCTCCAGGGTCCAGACCGTCTCGTTCCAGGTCCGGGTCTGCCGGCCGGTGACCTGGATCGCCAGGTCCATCCCGTCCAGCCCCGGCCAGGCGGCGGCCTCGGCCTTCAGCGCCGCGATATCCAGATTGCCGTCCGGCGCGTGGGCGATGGCGGCATTGGCCGCGCCGAGGTCGCGCAGCCGCCGCGTCAGTGCCCGCGTATCGACGCCGCAGATGCCGGAGAGGTTGTTGGCGACCAGCCAGTCGTTGAAGCCGCGCGCAGCGCGCCAGTTCTGCGGCTCTGTGATGTCCGCCGCCAGCACCAGCCCGCGCGCCACCGGGGTGATCGTCTCGATATCCTCGGGATTGGCGCCGACATTGCCGATATGCGGGAAGGTGAAAGTGATGATCTGCCCGGCATAGGACGGATCGGTCAGGATTTCCTGATAACCGGTCATCGAGGTGTTGAAGCAGACCTCGCCCACGGCCTTGCCGGCGGCGCCGACGCCCTTGCCCCAAAATACCGAACCATCGGCAAGAACCAGGGCGGCAGTCGTACCCGGCGGCGGGTCAGGCGCGTCGTTCATCGCGAGTCTCTATAACGGGGCAGGTGGCTAGAAATAAGGAACCATCGCGCTTGCCGTCAAGAAGGGCCGGGCGCTATTGTGACCGACACCCTAGCAGCAATGAGTCAGACGAATGCTTCGCGAGCAGATCACCGAAGCCATGAAGGACGCGATGCGCGCCCGCGACACCGGCACCGTGTCGACCGTGCGCATGATCCTGGCTGGTATCAAGGACAAGGATATCGCCGCCCGTCCCGGCGGCAACAGCGGTGGAATCGGCGATCCGGAAATCCTGTCGCTGCTCCAGTCGATGGTGAAGCAGCGGCGGGAATCCGTCACGCTCTACGCCCAGGGCAACCGCGCCGACCTGGTCGAGAAGGAGGAGGGCGAGATCGCCGTGATCGAGCGCTTCCTGCCCAAGCAGATGGACGCCGCCGAGACCGATGCCGCGATCACGGCCGCCATCGCCGAGGCCGGCGCGTCGTCGATCAAGGATATGGGCAAGGTGATGGCCGCGCTCAAAGCCAAATATTCCGGCCAGATGGATTTCAGCACCGTCGGCCCCGCGGTCAAGGCCAAGCTGGGCGGATAATTGGATGGGCGGGTGAGAAGATTCTCGGATTAACTTCACCATATTTGTCATTGCGAGGAGCGCAGCGACGCGGCAATCCAGGGGGCCTCCGATGAGTGCTGGGCTAACGGCCCTGGATTGCTTCGCTACGCTCGCAATGACGGGTAGGGGAGCTTGCACTGCGGCAACTGCCGTAAGGATGTTTACGTGACCATCTCTCCCGCCTTTCTCGACGAGATACGGGCGCGGGTTCCGCTGTCCGATATTGTCGGGCGGCGGATCGCCCTGCAGCGGGCCGGGCGCGAATACAAGGCGCCCTGTCCGTTCCACGCCGAAAAGACCCCGTCCTTTTACATCAACGACCAGAAGTCGTTCTTCCACTGCTTCGGCTGCGGCGCCCATGGCGACGCGGTCGGCTTCCTGATGCGCCATGACGGCCTGTCCTTTCCCGAGGCGGTCGAGCAGCTGGCTGGCCTCGC
>CAZNNJ010000789.1:0-2962 GCA_964574305.1 uncultured Rhodospirillales bacterium
CGACGAGGCCGGCATCGGCGATCAGCTTCAGCCTCAGCCACACCCAGCGTTCCTGGCCCGGCCAGCCGGGGGTGGATTTGCGCGGGGCGCGGTTGGTCGCGGTCTTGAAATGGGCATTGCCGAAACCGCCGTCGCCGCCCTTGAGGAACACCAGCCGCTCGCCGACCTCGGTCAGGTCGGCCAGAACGGTCTCGCCGTCCTCATCCAGGATCTCGGTGCCGGGTGGGGTCTTGATGACGAGTTCCGGGGCGTCGGCGCCGGTGCAGTCGCTGCCACGGCCATTCTCGCCGCGCTTTGCCTTGAAATGCTGGCGATAGCGGAAATCGATCAGCGTGTTCAGCCCTTCGGCCACCTCGAACACGACATCGGCGCCCCGGCCGCCGTTGCCGCCGTTGGGGCCGCCCTTATCGATGAATTTCTCGCGCCGGAACGCAGTGCAGCCCGCGCCGCCATCGCCGCTGCGCAGGTAGATTTTCGCCTGGTCCAGGAATTTCATTGCCGATCCTAAAGGGCCCGTGGGCCCTGAAGCTGGCAGCTTTCCGGGCCAGGAGGCCCGGCGTCAGTTATTCCGCTGCTTCCGCTGCCTCGGCCGGGAGCGGGACCACCTTCACGACCTGACGGCCGCCACGCACACGGGCGAAGGCGACATGGCCATGCTCCAGCGCGTAGAGGGTGTGATCCTTGCCCATGCCGACATTCTGGCCCGGATGAACCTTGGTGCCGCGCTGGCGGATGATGATGTTGCCGGCGACGACGAACTCACCGCCGAACTTCTTTACGCCGAGGCGGCGGCCTTCAGAGTCGCGCCCGTTGCGCGAGCTGCCGCCTGCTTTCTTATGTGCCATGGCTCTCTACCTTACGCTGCGGTGATGTCGGTGATGCGCAGGACAGTCAGGTCCTGGCGGTGACCGTTCTTGCGGCGATAATTCTGCCGCCGCTTCTTCTTGAAGACGATGATCTTCGGGCCGCGATCCTGCGCGACGACCTCGGCGGAAACCGTGGCATCGGCGACCAGCGGGGTGCCGATCTTGCCGTCAACCATCAGAACCTGGTCGAGCGTGACCGTCGAACCGGCCTCGGCCTCCAGCTTCTCAACCTTGATCACGTCGCCGGAGGCGACCCGATATTGCTTACCGCCGGTCTTGATGACTGCGAACATCGCTTCAATCCTGAAACTGCGCCGGGCCTTGCGGCCTGGGAAAAGATAATAGGTGGGCGGCCGTCGCTTGGCTGCGCCGGTCCCACGAAGGCGCGCAATCTAGCGAAACTTGCGCCTATGTCAATGGAGGGCTGGACTTATCCCGCCACTTTCACCCTCACCCTAACCCTCTCCCATCCAGGGAGAGGGAATCGAATTCATGTCCCTCCCCCTCGATGGGGAGGCGAGGAGAGGGTGAATGCCTCGGCCCGCACAATGCCCCGACTTAATCACCCCATCAGCCACGCCGGCGCCCCATGCCCCTCGCCGCGCGGGGTGGCGCCCATCGGGAAGTCGCCCATGCCCAGAACCGCGGGGTTGCCGTCATACCAGAGGGCCGTGCCGATGCGCTTGGTGATGCGCCAGCCGTCATCGGTACGCTTCAGGTCGTCGGTATACCAGCCGCCGATCAGCAGGAAGGGGTCGGGCGCCAGATCGTTGCGGACATGCTGGGCCATGAAATAGCAGCGGCAATGGGCGACATCGCCGTCCAGATCGATGATCGGCAAGCCTAGATGGTGCTGGGTGGCGCTGAGCGCGGAGAGCCCCTGGACGGCGGCGGCCTTGTAGCTCTCGGGCGTCATCTCCCCCATGCCGCCTAGATTGATATGGGCACCGGGCACGAAGACCTCATCGAACAGCTTCAGCTCCCGGGAATCGAGCGCGATGACATAGAGGCCCAGCGCCCGCTGGATGTCCTGAATGTCCAGAAGCCGGCCGACCGCGTCGTCGCTCAAGCCTGTCGTCATGATCTTCCCCAAGATGGAATTTGCGTCGGCGCGATCCTGCGTCAGGCAGGGGATGAGATCAATCAGGTTGCGCGCCTTGCGGTGACGAAGCCGATTTGCTATGCCCCGTCCACCTCGGAGCCTATGGCTCTAAAGTGCGGTCGTGGCGGAACTGGTAGACGCGCAGCGTTGAGGTCGCTGTGGGCTAACCCCCGTGGAAGTTCGAGTCTTCTCGACCGCACCAAAATTCCCTGTCCGAGCCGGACAGACCCTCACCCTTCCCCCGAATGGGTGCTTTTCGATCTCATGCCGCCGGGCATGGGATCGGGGCATCGAGAGTGTTTAACGACCTCTCGCAATATGATCTGATCGCCAGGGTCGGAATATCCCAATGCCGGAGCACTGGCGATGCGATTGGCTCTGTGGAGTGTCCTCTGTCTGGCTGGATCGTTCTGCGCACTTTGGGGTGCATCGGGTGCTGTCGACGATACGCGCCGGATTGAGGACTACCTGGCCAGCAAGCCCGACCTTCCTCTCTGTGCGACCTATCACGCGACGCCGACCGACGCGTTGCGCGGTGATCTGTTGCGCCGAAAGGTCCTTTCGTCGCTCGATTGGGAAGTGCTTGCCGATCGCAGCAAGCTGCGGCCGGGCATGACCGAGTGCGGGATGCTGGCGTATTATGGAATACCCGCAGCTATTCTCCGTTTCCCGGAAATCGCCTTGGGAGCCCGCCCTAGGTTCGACCCCGCTGTTGTCGGCGATTACGACTTTCTTTTTATCTATGTTGGCGCCGACGGGATCGATCCGATCGATATTTTTATAAAAAACGGCTTGGCGGTCCGCATCCAGATCGAGTTGGAGTAGCGAAGACGCCCTAATTCCTTCCGATCCGTGCGTGGCCATGAACATAGGCCTGCACGGCCTTGAGGTCGTTGGCCAGGGTCTGGGTCCGCTCAGGCCGGTCGAACAGATCGGCCATGTGCGGCGGCAGGGCGGGATGGACGCCGGTCGCCTCGGTCACCACTTCAGGGAA
>CAZNNJ010000790.1:0-2955 GCA_964574305.1 uncultured Rhodospirillales bacterium
GGCGTGCAGATCGTGTCCGCGCTGGCTGCACGTGCCGGTAAGCTCGTTCATTTCCAGCGAACAGCGCAATGGATTATGCCCACGGTCAACAAACCGTTCAGTGCAGAGGAACGGGAGGCCTTCCGGGCCAATCCGCTCCTGCTCAGGCACATGCAGAACGATCCGGCTTATCTGGTATCCGCCTGGGGTTGGACCGAGGCGATCATCGACGTGAATTCTCCGGCCATGGCTCAGACCGAGATGGCGGCCCAGGCAAATCTGGAGGGCAGCGTGCCCGATCCCGTGCTGCGTGAAAAGTTGCGGCCGAGCTATCGCGTGGGTTGCAAGCGGCTAATCTATTCGCCGGACTATTATCAGGCGATCCAGCACCCCAACGCCGAGCTAGCTACCGAGCCCATCTCGCATGTCGAATCCGCAGGAGTGGGCATGAAGGATGGGCGGTTGCACGAACTCGACATTCTCGTCCTGGCGACCGGTTTCAACGCTCATCAGTTCATGCGGCCGATGAACATAATCGGCCGGAACGGCGTTGAACTGAATGAAGTGTGGGCGAAACGCCCGGTCGCCTACATGTCGATCTCCATCCCGGATTTCCCCAATCTGTTCATGCTGAATGGACCGAGCGGACCGGTTGGCAATTTCTCCCTGATCGACACGGCCGAACGGCAATGGGGCTACATTTCCCATTTCATCACGATGATCGCCAGCGGCCAGACCCGCGAAATCAGTGCAAGCTACGCTGCGCTCTCGGAATACGAACGGCAGCAGATCGAAGCCGGGCGGCATACGATCTGGGGATCGGGTTGCACAAGCTGGTACCTCGATTCCGAGGGCGTCCCGTCTGCGTGGCCCTGGAGCTATCGCCGCTTCGCCGCCGAGATGACTGTCCCGCGGTTGGAGGCCTACGATTTGGTTGCGTAAAACGCACTTGGAATTGAAGGGGAAAGGAATATCAAATAAGCTCAATAAGGGCTGCTGGCTTTACCGGCGACGAGGTGTGGAACAAGCACCGCGATGATGTGCACTAGCTCTCGGGACGCATCGGCATCACGTTCGACCCGACAGAGCTATGGCGCTGTGTCGTCGACCCACGGCATCGTGGCCGATCGCAATTCCCTGCGAAATCTATTGTCGTCGGACGGAGGTCGTCCAGGATCATCTCGGGCGACGCCCGGTCCGCCGCGACATCGAACGAATATTACAAGCTGCGGACTTAGAGCGTGACCAACACGACCGAAATCAAATTCAGCGTGTTGACCCTGCGCTTTGCGGCTCGAGAGATTGTTCCTTGATAGGAGAGGAAGATGACAAGCAAAGCGTCGACCGCGTTGAACCTCACGCTGGATCGCGAAGCGCTGCTGGAACAGGCCCGAGCGCGAACGGGCCTCTCCGACTTCGGAGACGTCTGGTTTCTTGAGCCGATGGACCGATTCATCGAAGCGGCCAATCGGGAGGCACGACTCACTGCCGATGGCGTGGCAGCGCAGATTGAGGTGATCGTAAAAGGCCTCGCCAGCCGGCTGAGGATGATCGAGGATATCCGGCGCCACCCCGAGATTCTCGACGAGAAGATCGAGGTTGCTGGCATCATCCTCGGCCTACCCCGAACTGGCAGCACGATCTTCCACCGGCTGCTGGCCAGCGCCCCGGGCATGACGGCGATCCGCTGGTACGAAGCGCAGAACTACGCGCCGTTGCCTGGCGACCGGCTAGGCGAACCGAGGGAACGGCGCGCCTATGCCCGCGCGATGATCGACGGGTGGCTCCAGCTTTCACCCGAGCTAGCGTCGATCCACCCGCTCGATCCCGACGCCCCCGACGAGGAAATATTGATCCTCGGCCAGATGTTCGTCAGCACGATGATCGAGGGCATGACGTTCGTGCCCAGCTTGACGCGCTGGCTCGACCAATATGACCAGTCCTGCGGGCATGAGGATCTGAAAACAATCCTGCGCTATCTCCAATGGCAGGATCCCTCGCGCGGCGGCAAAAAATGGGTACTCAAGAGTCCGTCGCACCTGATCTATGCCGAACTGGCCGCCAAGGCGTTTCCCGACGCGCTGCTGATCATGACGCATCGCGATCCGCTGCAGACGGTCCCTTCGTTCATTAGCATGGAAGCAGCGCTCTACAAGATGGGATCGACCGTCGGCGACCGCGAGGTCGGCGCCTTTTGGTTCGAGCGGCTGGCGCAGTGGATGCGCAGCTTTGAACAGGCGCGCGAGAAGATTGGCGAGGCGCGTTTTGTCGACATCGACTATCGCGATGTCAGCAAGGACCCGATCGGACAGGCGGAGCGCGTGCTCGCTCGAATGGGCCTCCCGCTCGACGCGGGCGGAGAGGTCGTCATGGGGGAGTTCATGGCGGGCAACCAGCGCGAGCAGCGGCCGATGCACGCTTATTCACTCGAACGCTTCGGTCTCAATGAGGCCCAGGTCGCGGACGCCTTTGCAAGCTATCGCGCTCGCTTTCTGTGATCTTCGTGGGTTCGCCAGCGTCGTGCTCGGCGCGCCGAGACGCGTCGCCGGTGAGATTTGATGTCGCGAGATAAGCAGGTGGAGAACATGGATCGGCCTCGAGAGGGGAACGTGAGCATGGACGGTGAGCAGCCTGACGGAACGATCCGATTGCCGGCGCGGGAGATTTCCGCGCCGAACTATCTCGGCTTTCTGCCCACGATGCTGACCGCCGGGACACGCGATCTGTTCCTGTCGAATGCCGTACGAATGCATCGCGCGCTTCGGGCGGTAGATGTCTGGGCCGAACTCCACGTGCTGGACGCTGCATCGCACAATGGTTCCATGGGCGCGCCCGAGGACGCGGAGATGGACCGTGAGGTCCGGCGTTTCATTCGGGACCGGCTACCTGCCGGCCGACGTCGGGAAGGGAAGGGCTTCGGTCTGGAAAGGACGAGATTCTCCGATCGGGCATGTCCGCAACCCCCAGCCGCAGGCC
>CAZNNJ010000791.1:0-2947 GCA_964574305.1 uncultured Rhodospirillales bacterium
TCGGCGCCGAGATGCCTGGGATCGGCGGCGATGGTTCTGAGCGTCTCGGCCGCGGCACATTCGCGATGTGGGTACGGCCTTCAACGTCGCGCTGCACTCGCAGGAGGTTGTGGTGACCGTCGCTGACGGCACCGTGTCCGTTGCGACGCAACAAGGCCCGTCACAGAGCCAGCCGATTCTCGTCGAGCGCAATCAACAGGTCACCTACGCCGACCATGTCCGAGCAGTCTCGGCTGTCGATGCCGTAATCGCCACGGATTGGACACGCGGCCGGCTGGCCTATGTCGACCGCCCGCTGTCGGAGGTCGCTGCTGACCTCTCGCGCTTTTCCAAAAGGGATGTAACGATCGTGGATCCTGCTGTGGGTGGGCTGCGATATACCGGCACGATTGCAGTGGACGCGATCGATCAATGGGCCGCAACGCTAACCAAGGTCTATCCGGTTCGCGTGGAGCGGGTCGGCGCACGGCTGCTCTTGCGATCCGAGGCCCATCCGTAAAGTTGAGTTTCCCGCGGGTAGCGAAAATTGTCACGGCGACAGGTGCGGATTTTCCCCGCCCACTTGTCCTTTCCCATAAGCGCGCACCGCGCTAAGCAAAAAATGTGGGAGAAGGATATGACGCATGCGCGTTCGCGCTGCGCTGGGGGAATGTGTTTGCCTAAGTTCGGCCGGGTATCCGCGGTCGCTGGGATCATCCTAAGCGCTTATATCGTCCATATCGGACCAGCCATCGCGGCGCCGACACAGTTCGACATTCCCGCCCAGGATCTCAGGACCGCGCTCATTGTCTTAGCCGACCAGGCGCATCTGCGCATCACCGTCGCGCCCGAGGTGCCGCGGGACCTGCGGGCGCCGGCCCTGCATGCCGTGCTAGAACCGGCGGCGGCGCTCCGGCTTCTGGTGGGCTCGGAATTCAGCTTCGAATTCGTCGATGCCGACGATGTCGTCGTCCGAAAAGCAGTCAAGGCGGCAGTCGTCCCGCCCCCCGATCCTCCGCCGCCTGATGCCGGCATCGAGGAGATCGTCGTCACCGCGCAGAAATACAGCCAGAAAATACAGGCAACGCCGCTATCGATCACCGCATTCGGGGCGGTCGACCTGCAGAATATGGGCTTTACTAATTTCGCGGACCTAACAAACAAGGTGCCATCGCTGGCAATCACGCCCTATGCCTACGCCGGCTCGATTCTCGAAGTGTTCATCCGTGGCGTCGGCCAGAGCGACGTCGTCAATATCAGCCGCGATCCTGGCGTCGGCATCTATCTCGATGACGCCTATCTTGCCCGCAGCACTGCGCTCACCACCGACCTCGGCGATCTTGAACGGGTCGAGGTGCTGCGCGGGCCGCAGGGCACGCTCTATGGCCGCAACACCATCGGCGGCGCGGTCAAGTTCGTCACCGCGCCACCAACGGGAAAGTTCGACGCAAAGGAATCGCTCGACACCGGCAATTTCGGCTATGTGCGCAGCCTGACCAGGGTAGATCTGCCCGAATATGGCGGTTTCAGCCTTAAGGCGACCTTCGTGAAGTCCGACATCGACGGCTGGATCCGCAATCCCGGAGCCGGCGGCGACTTCGATGCCAAGGACGAAGAAGGCTACCGCCTCGCCCTGCGCTGGCGCCCACGCGATGATCTCACGGTCGACTATGCTTTCGACTATGCGACGCAGCACGGCACGCCGGACTATATTCAACGCGGCTACGACTATCCGGCACAGGACTTTCCCGGGGTGACTGACATCTCCCCGCTCCAGCCGGGCCGAGTCAGCCAGTCCTGGCGGCCGGTCGACTTGGCGCTCAAGGACGATTTCAAAGCCTTTGGCCACGCCCTCACTGTCACCTGGGACGCCACTGACCAAATCACGCTCAAGTCGGTCACTGCCTATCGTCAAGACGATTCCAACTTCACGCTCGACACCGCCGAGGCCTACAACACGCCGCAGATCGAATACTACGTGCTGGCCGAGCGGCAGCTGTCGGAAGAGCTGATCCTGTCGGGCACGGATGAGGACCTCGCGCTCAAATACACCGCCGGTGTGCTGGGTTTTACCGAATCCGGCGGCCAGACCTACGGTTTCATCAATAACCCGTTTTTGCCCCATCTACCGCGGCTCAGCGACCTCGCACTGGTGGCGGGATCGGCCCGCAACCAGTCCGCCGGCGCTTACGCCAACGTCACCTGGACGCCGCCGATCCTGGAGGGCCGTCTTAGCCTGATCTTCGGCGGCCGCTATTCCTGGGACCACCGCTACGCCGCAGGCGGCTTCATCCCGAGCAGCGGTTCGGTGCGCTACACCAGCTTCGATCCGAGCTTCACGCTGGACTACCGGTGGAGCGACGACCTTCACACCTACTTCAAATACTCCGAGGGCTACCGGGCCGGAGGATTCAATCTGTACAACGTCGTGCTGCGGCCGTTCCAGCCGGAGAACCTCTCGGCCTTCGAAGTCGGGCTGAAGTCGTCCTGGTGGAACGACCGGCTGCGCTTCAACATCGACGGTTTCGACGAGATATATCGCGACATCCAGGTCGATACCGTCACGCTCGATCCCGTGCTCCATTCCCTCGTGACGGTAACCGAGAATCTCGGCCGCGCGACCTACAAAGGCATCGAGACCGACCTGGCCGTGAAACCATTCGACGGCCTCACCCTGACCGCCAACTATTCCTATCTCGATGCCAGCACAGGGTCATCGTTCACGCCCCTGCCCTTCGCGCCCCACGCCCAGTATAACCTCGGCGCCGAATACAGACTTGGCGCCATCGGACCCGGAACCCTAACCGGCATGGTCGGGTGGAGCTGGATCGGGCGGGAGAATGCCGGCGGCGGGTCGATTCCGGGCTACGGCCTGATCAATGCTCGCCTGACGCTCGGCCAAATACCCCTGGGCGCCGGCAAGCTGTCGGTGGCGTTGTGGTCGAAATATCTCGCCGACCGCCATTAC
>CAZNNJ010000792.1:0-2939 GCA_964574305.1 uncultured Rhodospirillales bacterium
CAATCCAGATATTGTTGTCCTTATCCGCGCGACACGAATGCAGCCGCGGGTCGAGGAGCTTTGGATCGCCCCAGGAATTGACGACATTCCCTGCCGGATCGAACTCGATGATTGGAGGAGCCAGTTTGCCGGCGTTCAAGTCGCCTTCGACGACATCCTGGCGATTGAGAATGAAAACGTGGTCCTGAGCATCGACGCACACACCGCCCAGGCCTCCGAGCACCCACCGCTCAGGCAGCGGCTTCGGCCAGGAAACATCGGCTTCATAACGCGGCGCAGCCGATTGTGCATGGACCGCGGTCACGACGATAGCGACGGCCGCGATCGACACGATTAACATGCCGGCTTTGACGAGAAAGTTGATTTTCATGTTTAGTCCTCCGTTGGTCGCCTTCGATCAGCGGCCATAGATTCGAAGCGCGTTCTCTATCGCGATCTTTTTCCTCACTTCGGGCGGCAGTTGACCGAGCAGCAGTGCATTCTGCTGGGCGCGAGCCAGTGGCGCCGTCGCGGGAGGATCGAAATGCTGATCGCTGCCAATAATGAAGCGATCGGGAAAATCGGAATAAAGCTTGAGCCAGTCGGGCTTGAGCTTGCCCTCGACAATCGGCGGATCCTTACCCGGGAAACCGGGATCGAACTTGATTTCCATGTACAGATTGGAATGCGCCTGGAGCAATCGGCGCGAAAGCTCGGGCGTTCGGTAGCCGATATTGTCCGAGCCTGCATGCGCCCAGATGATCTTGGCACGCCGGTTGTGCGCGAGCAGTTTTTCGAATGCAGGGATGTTGCCGTGCAGTTCGGGGGGATTGGGCGGCCCATACTCCTTGGGTGTCGGAATCGTCTGGGGCAAAGCTTCCATGTGCAGGTCGATGGGTACATTGTGCTCGGCCGCAATGTCCGCGAGCAACAGCATCATTGGGCTATCGGCAGGCGCGTATTCATAGTCCTTCACCGGCGACTGCGGCAAGGAGAGATGTTCAATCGACAGCTCGCCGAAACCCACGACTCCTTGTTTGAGCAACTCTTCGGCTCGCGCGCGAAATTTCTTCCGCGCCTCGGGACCTGCGTCGCCCGTCCGATAAGCTTCGAGAATCATCGGGTTCAGCGTCCCGCCGCCGCCCAACACCGCAAGCCTGTCCGGATGCTTCTTCACTGCGGGCAAAATCAGCTCCGCGTCCCAACGCCCCGGATTGTCCGGACCGTACGGCTCGGTCTGGATGAACGCCTTCGCGCCGTTCAGCTTCTCTATCGCGCTCAGGATCAGCGTGACGGCGCCTTCCGGATCGAGCTGATAGATGTGGGTGTGCGCATCTATATAAGGAAGAGCGGCAGGCGTCAGGTTTGCGGTTCGCGAGGTGGTGGAACTCTGCCCCAACACGATCGCGGCCATGAACAGTATCAGGGCAACAGCCTTAAATCTGTATCCGATTATGATGTCCATAGAAGTTGCCGCGAATTATAACGCGAAATGGGTATATTCCCCTCCTCGCAGAGGAGGGGTGGATGCGCCAAGCGCAGCGAAGGCGCAGACGGGGTGGTCAGATCGGCGAATATTTTGTTGCCGAACTGACCACCCGCATCAGAACACGAATTTCAAACCGAATTGGATTTCGCGGTTATGCGTGCTCGTCGTTGTGATTCTACCGCCGGCGTCGTTGTAAGAGCCGTACTGAAGGATCGGCTGCATGTTGGGTTGTCCGAGATTCGTGTGATTCAACACGTTGAAGAATTCGGCCCGGAACGTGAGATTTTTATCTTCCTTCAAGTTGAATCGTTTAAACAACGCGAAAATCGAAATTCACCAGATTCGGTCCGATGACGGTGCCTCGCCCCATATTACCGAAGAAGCCTGGTACTGAGTTTCGCAACCCCAACGGGTTTGGCAGCGCGAACGCATAGGGATCAAACCAGTGCTCTGCAGTTCCCAGGACTATCCCGTTTGTCCCAATGCCCTGCGTCGGATTCAAACTTCGGCCTGGAACCAGATCGGGACGGTCCGCGGCGCCGGAATTCCCTGTCCGAGAATAGTCAAACATCAACTGCGGCGTCAGCGGCTGGCCGGACATTACCAGGGAAGTGCCTGAGACTTCCCAACCGCCCAGCAGCACCGCGGCCGAGCGACGGTTAAAACGGAACGGAAGCGGATAACTGGCACTCGACGAGAACACGTGTGTGGCGTCGTGGGCCGCGCGACCCCACTCGCGTGCGGAATCATCCGGATCGAGGCTCGTCGAGGGATCCCTCTGGCCGTTGTCGCCGTTATTCAGGCCGCCCTGTTGATCCATGACCTTGGAGAAGGTTTAAGCTGTGGTGAATGTCACACCAGCGCCGGCCTGGCGGATGAACTTCACTTGCAGGCCGTTGTAATGAGAGTTGCTGTCGTTGGTTTTCTCACGGACACGGTCCCAGTTCGTGTTCCGGCGCGTGATGCTGAGGGAGTTGCACCCCATAGCCGGATTCGGCCCAAAGCAGTTGGCGGCCGTTGTGCCTCTTGCGGGATACCACTTCTGACCGTTCACGATTTCGTAATTGGGGTAATTGAGCTGGATGTAGCGCGTGAGATGCCGGCCCTGCGAGCCGACATAGGAAACTTCCAGCAAGTTCCGCTGACCCAACTGCTGTTGGACCGCAAGAGTGAAGTTGTATTTGGTAGCGGCAGGCATCGTGGACGCTATCGGCTCCATCTGGATAGTGGCGACGTTTGCAAGATTGAGCAAGGGAGCAGCATTGGGGAATGTCGCCGCCAGAGTAGTGGTGTCGCGTGCTCGCAGGCGATGGAAGAAAGGCGGATACTTCGACGTTTGCTGGTTGAATAAAAACGGAACAATCAGGTCGTGATAGATGCCAAAGCCCCCACGCACAACGCGAGTGGCCTTGCTGTTGGTCTGCCAGGCAAAACCAAACCGGGGTTGGAAATTCAAATCCTTGGTCTTGAA
>CAZNNJ010000793.1:0-2936 GCA_964574305.1 uncultured Rhodospirillales bacterium
GCGGCAAACGGAACTGAATGCGGCTATAGTCTCTTATCGATGGCATGGGTAGAACGATGTTCATGTCGCTTGATACGACTGCAGGAACAGAGACGGTCGGCCCGTTTTCGGCCGCCGCTAAAACAGATGACCGTGAGGTCGCTGTGAGCCGCTGGTATATGCGGACCCGCCTGTTGCTGGCGCTTTGGGTCGTTCTTTCGCTCGGCTGGGGCACCGCGGTCGGCTATGACCTGTATCAGCGGGTCACCATGCAGGCCGACATGTCGCGCGATGTCGAAAGCGACCTCGACCAGGGCTATGTCCCGGCCAGCTGCACCGGCAAGGACTGTGACGGGATTTCCGCCAAGACCGCCCAGACCTGGAACTGGGGCGGAATTTTCTCGACCTATCTCGGATTCGGCGGCAATGAGATGGCGGCCTGGGGGCTTGGGCCCCCTGCCGGCCTGCTGCTTCTCGGCTTCGGCGCGACAGTGATGCTCCGCCGCCGCGCCCGCCGGGCATCCTGAATAACGCTGAAATGAAAAAGGCGGCCCGAGGCCGCCCTTTTTGTGTCTGAGGCTAGAGACGCGGGCTTAGGCCGCGCGCTCCGCGACGATCTTCTCGACCTGCTTCTTCAGGCTGCGCATGTCCGCCTCAAGCTCCGAGCTGCGTGCGCCGATCAGATAGGCGTCGAGGCCGCCCTTGTGCTCGATCGTGCGCAGGCCGTTGGTCGACACGCGGATGCTGATGTTGCGGCCCAGCGCCTCGCTGAAGACCGAGGTCTGCTGCAGGTTCGGCAGAAAGCGGCGACGCGTCTTGTTGTTCGCATGGCTGACATAGTTGCCGGTCTGGACGCCCTTACCGGTCACGGCGCAACGACGGGCCATGGTGAAATCCTCAAACTGGAGCAAACGAATGCGCGCGCGGCCTTTGAGACCTCGCGCGAAGGCGCGGAACCTACGCGAAGGCCGGGGCGGAAGTCAAGCTGCTCTGCCGATTACCAGGGCATAGGTTTGAAAAGAAGAAGTTTAACGCAGAGGGCGCGGAGGACCGCTGAGAACGCGGAGTTTTACATTCACTCAGCGCCCTCTGCGGTCCTCAGCGCCCTCTGCGTTGAAATCTTCATCGGGCGACACTCGCCGACTATCGCCAGGAAACCGGCCCCTCGATCGCTGCTTCCCAGTTCCGCCCGTCGAACGGCGTGACATCGACCTTGGTCAGGTCGATATCGTCCAGGCAGCGGACATTGACGTCGATCTTGTCGGGATCGGAGCGCGGCACATAGAAGGGGTGGATGCCGCAATGGCGGCAGAACTGGTGCTTCGCCGTGCCGGTATTGAATTGATAGGTGCTGAGGTCGTCGGCGCCGCTTAGCAGCTCGAACTGCTCCGGCGGCACGATCAGGTGCAGGAAGCCCTTCCTGGTGCAGACCGTGCAGTTGCAGTCGGCGATGCCGGTCAGCTCCGCGGTCACCCGAAACCGCACCCGCCCGCAGTGGCAGCCGCCTTCATAGGCCGGCATCCCGCTACTCCGCCGCCGGCGCCGGGGCGATGTCGTCAGCCGTGACACCGGCCTCGGCGGCTTCCTGCTGCTTGCGCCACATCTCGGCGAACGGGCCGCCCGCTGCCAGCAGCGAGGCATGGGTGCCGCGCTCGACCACCCGGCCGGCCGACAGCACCAGGATCTCGTCGGCATCGATGATGGTCGACAGGCGATGGGCGATCACCAGCGTGGTGCGGCCCTCGCTGGCTGTCTTGAGGTTGGCCTGGATTTCCTTTTCGGTCGCGGTGTCCAAGGCGGAGGTCGCCTCGTCGAACAGCATGATCGACGGGTCCTTGAGCAGCGCCCGGGCGATGGCGACGCGCTGCTTCTCGCCGCCCGACAGTTTCAGGCCGCGCTCGCCGACCATCGCGTCATAGCCGTCGGGCAGGGCGCGGATGAAGCCGTCGATATTGGCCATGCGGGCGGCACGCTCGACCTCCTCGCGCGAGGCGTCGGGCCGGCCATAGGCGATGTTGTAATAGATCGTGTCGTTGAACAGCACCGTGTCTTGGGGAACGATGCCGATCTCGCTCCTCAGGGTTTGCTGGCCGACGTCGCGAATATCCTGCCCGTCGATATCGATCGCCCCGCCGGTCACGTCATAGAAACGAAACAGCAGCCGGGCGATGGTCGATTTTCCGGCGCCCGAGGATCCGACGATGGCGACGGTTCGCCCGGCCGGCACGGTGAAGCTGACGCCCGACAGGATCGGCCGGCGCGGGTCGTAGGCGAAATCGACGTCGCGGAAGGTGACGGTGCCGCCGATCACTTCCAGCGGCTTGGCCCCAGGCCGATCGGCGACGTCGCGATGCTCGCGCAGCAGGGTGAACATGCCCTCGATATCGACCAGCGCCTGCTTCAGCGCCGAATAGACCGTGCCGAAAATGCCGAGCGGCAGCGACAGCTGGATCAGATAGGTGTTCAGCGTGACGAAGCCGCCGATGGTCATATGCCCGGCGACGATATCGCGGGCCGACATCAGCATGATGATCGTGACGCCCAGCCCGACGATGAAGGCCTGGCCGATATTCAGCACCGACAGCGAGGTCACGGTCCTGACCGCCGCCGCCTCGTACTTCTCCAGCGCCTTGTCATAGCGCTTGGCCTCATGCTCCTCGTTGGTGAAATATTTCACCGTTTCGTGGTTCAGCAGGCTGTCGATCGCCTTGGTGTTGGCCGAACTGTCGCTGTCGTTCATCTGGCGGCGGATGCCGATGCGCCAGTTGCTGATCTTGATGGTGAAGACGATATAGGTGCCGACCGTCGCCACCGTCGCCAGCGCATAGAGCCAGTCGAACTTCCGCCAGATCACCAGCGCCGACAGGATCAGCATCAGGATCGTCGGGAAGACGTTGAACAGGGAGAAGGACAGCAGGCTGTCGATCGCCGTCGTGCCGCGCTGGATCGCGCGCGAC
>CAZNNJ010000794.1:0-2924 GCA_964574305.1 uncultured Rhodospirillales bacterium
GGAGCGAGGCGATGCTCGACGGCGCCGACGTGCCGCGCCCGCCCAACTGGTCGGGCTTTCGCGTCATCCCCCACACGATCGAGTTTTGGAAGGACGGCGCCTTCCGCCTGCATGACCGGATCGTATTTCGCCGCCAGGGCCTGGAATGGGCGACGGAACGTCTCTATCCTTGAGAAGATAAGGCCGCCAAGGCCGCTCAACATCCAGGGGACATCATGATCGACGCCGAAGGTACCGTTCACTTCGATAACCGCACCATCCGGGTGCCGGTCACGATCAGCCCCGAGGCCCAGACATATCTCGCCACCTCGCCGTTCGGCGACACGCTGCCGACCTTCGACGGCCAGGTTCCCGCCTGGGCGATGCGCGACCAGCTCGATGCCGGGCTGGTGGCGCTAGGCGAGGCGGCGCGGCAGGTCTATCCGGTCGATACCGAGAAGACCGAGATCGCTGGCGTGCCCTGCATCTGGGTGCGGCCGAAGCATATCCCCGCGGAAAACCGCGACAAGCTGCTGATCAACCTGCATGGCGGCGCCTTCGTGCTGGGCCACGGCTCGATCATCGAGGCGGTGCCGGTCGCCAATGTCAGCCAGATTCCGGTGCTGGCGGTCGATTACCGCCTGGCCCCCGAATATCCGTTCCCGATCCCGGTCGACGACTGCGTCGCCGTCTATCGCGAGATCATCAAGACATACGCGCCTGAGAATATCGGCATCTACGGCGCGTCGGCCGGCGGCACGCTGACGGCGCAGACGGCGGTCCGTATTCAAGCAGAAGGTTTGCCGTCGCCGGCCGCGCTCGGTGTCTTCACCTGCACCGCCGACTTCGAGGAGATGGGCGATTCGGCGCAGATATTCTCGGTCGCCGGTTTCTGGGGCGAGATCGCGCCGGGCATGGATCATCCGTCCAGCGAACTCGGCTCCTATCGCGGCACGTGGGACACCAAGGACCCGCTGCTGTCGCCGATCCATGCCGACCTGACCGACTTCCCGCCGACCCTGCTGATCGCTGGAACGCGTGACGCGGTGCTGTCCTCCACCTGCCTGTTCCACCGGGCGCTCCGCCGCGCCGGGGCCGAGGCCGAGCTGTTCATCTTCGAGGCGATGCCGCACGCCCACTGGTACACGTTCCACCTGCCGGAATCGCATGAGGTGATCGAGATCACGTCGCGCTTCTTCAAGGAACGGTTGGGAAAATAGCTACTTTTCGCGCGGCTGTGCCCGATATTCCGCTCCTATATGCTTGCCATACCGCCGTGGTCTGGACGCGGCCGGTTTTATAATTCTATAAGCAGCGCACAACTTTCCTAAAGCGTGCCGGACGGTCAAATCCGGCACCTCAGCCGAATTGGACCCGCGTATGGCCGAAGCCGCGCCGCCCTCTCGCCCGAGACCGCTCTCGCCCTTCCTGTTTCCGCCGACCGGCACCTATCGCTGGCAGATGACCTCGACCCTGTCGATCCTGCACCGCGCGGCGGGTGTCGCGCTCGGCGTCGGTACCTTGCTGTTCACCTGGTGGCTGCTGGCGCTGCTGGGTGAGCCGTCGGACTTCGACGCGGTGCAGGAATTCATCGGCTCGATCTTCGGCCAGATACTCCTGTTCGGCTGGACCTGGGCGCTGTTCTTCCATTTCGGCAACGGCATCCGCCACCTGGTCTGGGATACCGGCCACGCGCTCACCCTGCCCAACGTCTATCGCGGCGGCTGGGCGGTCATCGTCTTTTCGGTCGTCATGACCCTGGCCACCTGGGTGGCCGGCTACGAGTTTCGCTAAGGAACCGGAATAATGGCATCAACCTCGCAGAAGAGGCTGGTCGGCCCGCTGGGCCGCGCCCGCGGCCTCGGCTCGGCCAAGCACGGGCTGCAGCATTGGTGGGCTCAGCGCGTGACCGCGGTTGCGCTCGTGCCGCTGACCTTGTGGTTCGTCTGGTCCGTCGTCGAGCTGACCGGCGCCGATCAGGCGCGGGTGCATGACTGGCTGTCGCGCCCGGCCTCGGCGATCATGATGTCGCTGTTCATCGTCGCCACGTTTTATCACCTGGCGCTGGGCGTTCAGGTGGTGATCGAGGACTACGTCCATCGCGAGGGGGTGAAGCTGACCTCGCTGCTTCTGGTCAAGGGTTTGATCGTGCTGCTCGCGGCCGCCGCCTTGTTCACCGTTCTGCGCGTCGCCGTCGGGGGTTGATCGCATGTCTGCTTATCCGATCATCGAACACGAATATGATGTCGTCATCGTCGGCGCCGGCGGCGCGGGCCTGCGCGCGGCCGTCGGCATGGTCGAGGCCGGGCTGAAGACGGCCGTCATCACCAAGGTCTTCCCGACCCGCAGCCACACCGTCGCCGCCCAGGGCGGCGTCTCCGCTTCGCTCGGCAACATGGGCGAGGACAACTGGCGCTGGCACATGTACGACACCGTGAAGGGGTCGGACTGGCTGGGCGACCAGGATGCCATCGAATACATGGTCCGCGAGGCGGTGCCCGCGATCATCGAGCTTGAGCATTACGGCCTGCCCTTCTCGCGTACCGAGGACGGCAAGATCTATCAGCGCGCCTTCGGCGGCATGACCACTCGCTTCGGCGAAGGCACGGCCCAGCGCACCTGCGCCGCCGCCGACCGCACCGGCCATGCCATGCTGCACACGCTGTATCAGCAGGCGCTGAAGCATCATGCCGAGTTCTTTGTCGAATATATCGCGCTCGACCTGCTGATGGACCCGGATGACGGCGCCTGCCGCGGCGTGATGGCCTGGAACCTCGACGACGGCAAGATCCACCGCTTCCGCGCGCACCAGACGGTGCTGGCGACCGGCGGCTACGGCCGCGCCTATTTCTCCTGCACCTCGGCCCATACCTGCACCGGCGACGGCAATGCCATGGTGCTGCGCGCCGGCCTGCCGCTGCAGGACATGGAGTTCGTGCAGTTCC
>CAZNNJ010000795.1:0-2922 GCA_964574305.1 uncultured Rhodospirillales bacterium
CCGTGCTCGTGCCCTCGGACGAGGACGGGCTGAGGCGGGCGCTCGCACCTGTCCATCGCCGTTATGCCGGCGAGGTTCACGCAAGGCTGAAACGGACGGGCCATTTCTGGCAGGGACGGTTCGGCGCCGTGGCTTTGGATGAGGAGCATCTTGCCGCCGCAGTGCGCTACATCGCGCTGAATCCCGTGCGGGCTCGCCTGGCGGCGCGGGCGAGCGAATGGCGGTGGTCGAGCGTGCACGCGCATCTTTCGGGACGGGATGACGGGGTCACCGTGATCGAACCTGTGCTGTCGCGCCTTCCACTGTTCGCCGACTTCATCGAAGCCGAGGGGGATGAGGCGGCGCTGATGCGCTTGCGCCGCGCCGAGACCGTCGGCAGGCCGCTGGGCGATGACCGGTTTATCGAAGGGCTCGAAACCCGGACCGGTCGCGCGCTGAAGCCCGGGAAACGCGGCCCGAAGCCGCGGGGGGAGCCGGGCGATGGACGTCTCGAGTTGAATGCACTGTCACCGTAATACGAGGCTGCGGAACTAGTCCGGCGACTCATTGTAAAGGAGCTTTGCCAATGCGTGCATTCGGAAGGCTGGACCTTCGGGCGGTAGAGTGCGCTGGCTTCGTAAGCCTGCTCACGTTGGCGGCTGGAACATCGCAAGCCGCAAACAATGTCGGCTGGGTTCTTGCAGATCAGCCCACTGTCGCGAGCTATACGCCAAATCCCAAATACAGCTTCAATTCAGCACATGGCGTGATCTCGATACAAAAACTTGCTCAAGGTGAATACCGGGTAATCTTCGACAAGCTTTATGACGGAGGCACGGGCGAGTCATCTCTGGTACTCGTCAGCGCCTACAATACGTCGGGCCGATGTATATCAGGACAAGCCTCTGCGTCCGGTTCATCCGTCACAGCGAGTGTCGGGTGTTTCACTTCGTCCGGAGGACTCACGGACGCACCCTTCGCCTTGCTCTATCAATCGCGCGGCACAGATTTCGGCAATGCGCACAGGGGAGTGGCCTACACAACAGTTTCGCGGGGAACAAACGTCGAATCGTTCGACTCGTCCGGACAGCAAGTCTCAGCTCTTCAAGATCATAAAGGCAATTACTTCGTCTATTTCCGCGGCCTGTCCGATACCGGGACCGTACAGATTACACCCAATGGCACGGCTATTGATCCTTCAGGGGCCGAGGCGCGCTGCAAGGTGGCCGACCGGATCGGTACTTCCAGCTATATCCGGGTGAATGTGCATTGCTACACCACGGGCGAATTCGCAAATGAGAACTTCGATATTGGCTATGCCGTCGGCGAGTCGCTTGGGGTCGTCGGTGGGGTGCAGGCGCGGGCCGCTTCCGCCTTGGCGAACAACCCGACGAGCACGAAGGCCTATGCCCCTCCGATCCAATATAACGGCTTCGGCACCGGTCGGCTAACGGCGCAGAAGACCGGCACCGGCCAATATACCGTGACCATCCCCGGCACGGTGAGCTACGGCACGTCCAATGCGCTGGTCACGGCCTATGGGTCGGGCAGTAATTACTGCAACATCGCCGGCTGGACGACCAACGCGATCAGCGTCGCCTGCTACGACCAGTCCGGCGCCCCGGCAGACTCCCAGTTCGACGTCAGCTTCCAGACTGCCAACTGAAACTCGGCGTTTCGCCCCGGTGGCCAGCAATGGTCCCGAGTACAGCTGTGATCAAAGAATACCGGGCGCGCCCCTAGTCGGCGATCCAACTCGTTCCGTTACAGAGGGCGCCCACAACTGCCGAGCTGCCGGTACCGCCGCCCGTCAGTGTTGCGTGGAATGTCGGCGTCATCGCGTCCGTGACAATATACCTCTGCCCATTTGTTGTGGAGCCGCACGTGGGCAACTGCATTGAGCCCGATCCTATGGTCTTCTGGGACTAGCGGTGACAGTTTACTTTTTGACTCAACCGCTCGCCAGCTTTCGCGGCCGCCCTCCTTTGGCGCCGTTGGCGCGGGAAGCGGCAGCCTTGGCCGGCGATTTCGATTGGCCGGCCAAGCGCGCCATATAGGCGCTCGTTCCGAAAATACCTGCGAGCAGGCCGGGGACTGAAATGTCCGTGTCCAGCGCTTCCCAATGGAGCCCATAGCCGTTGCCAAGGATTTCGACCTTGGCCAATTGGTCCTCAGTCGCCTTTTCCAAGCCCTGAGCCATGCGGGCGGGAAAGGCGAAGGTGCAACCGTTCGTCAGGTCCAACACGAGGCGGCCCTTTGCACGGTCGTATCGCGCTTTCGCCGCCCGCGGCTCCGTCGCGCGCAATGCCTTGCCGCGGTCGAGTGCGGCATCGATTTCCGCGTCGGTCAATTCAGCCATGAATTTCGCTCCATCTTTTCAGAAACAGCGTCTGGTGTTCGGCGGCGATCCGCATGGCGCGCCGGATGTCGCTTCGTTTCATGTTGTCGGCCCAAACCAGTTCCGGCGCTTCGCCGGGGCCAGAGAGGTTGATCTTCGCCTGACCGTCGCCAAACACATGGATATGCGCCGGCTCGTGATCGTCGACGAAAATCACGACATGCAAACCTTCGCCGCGATAGATCGTAACCATTAATATAACCTATCGCGTTAGGTTTTCTAGGCAAAAATGGTGACAGTGTACTTTTGCCGATCATAAATCCGGCAGGTTCAGCGACAGATTGGGGAATGTGATGCCGCCGTCGATCGCCAGCACCTTGCCGGTGACGAAAGCCGAGGCCGGCGAGGCCAGGTAGACCGCGCCCAGGGCGATGTCCTCGACCCGCCCAAGGCGCCGCATCGGCGTGCCTTGGATCATCAGGCGCTCGAGCTCCTCGTTCTTCAATACGCCGGCCAGCGAGTCGGTCGCGATGGCGCCCGGGGCGATGGCGTTGACGCGGATGCGCGGCGCGAGGTCCGCCGCGTTCAGCCGGGTCAGCTGGATC
>CAZNNJ010000796.1:0-2916 GCA_964574305.1 uncultured Rhodospirillales bacterium
CTCGCAATGACCCGCATCGGCAATGCGGTCTTCCCTGCCCAGGCCCCCGGCAGCCTGTTCGAAAAGTACGGCAACGTCATCGGCTCGTCGCTGATCGGCCAGAACTTCGCCAGCGACAAGTATTTCCTTGGTCGTCCGTCGGCGACCACCGACACCGACCCCAACGATTCGACCAAGACGATCCCGGCGCCCTACAACGCCGACAATTCCAGCGGGTCGAACCTGGGGCCGACCTCGAAAGCCTTGCTCGACCGGATGAAGGGCGATGTCGACACGCTGAAGAAGGACAGCGACAAGCCGGTTCCGGTCGACCTGGTCACCACCTCGGCCAGCGGCCTCGACCCCGACATCACCCCGGCCGCCGCCGACTTCCAGATCGACCGCGTCGCCAAGGCCCGCGGCCTATCGGCCGAGGCAGTGCGCCAGCTGGTGGCGCAGGCGACCGAGGGCCGCACCTTCGGCGTCCTGGGCGAGGCGCATGTCAATGTGCTGAAGCTCAACCTGGCGCTGGACGCGGCGGCAGCGAAGTAAAGAGTGAACCGCCAAGGCGCCAAGACGCCAAGTAAGAACGCCAAGGTGAAGTTGTTTCGCTTCGCGGATTTCATTGCGCCGCAGGCAATCGGGTTTTCCTTGGCGTTTCTCCTTGGCGCCTTGGCGTCTTGGCGGTTCAAATTCATACAGCCTATGTACGCAAGGAATGTCCAAGATCGGGAAAGGCCGCGAATCGTAGTGTTCGCGGTTCAACCCGCGTACTGTCGGGACCGCTATGCCCAATCCGGACGCTGAACCGCGCGACGGGCGGCCCTCGCCCGAGGCTTTCCTGGCCGAGGCGGCCCGCGAGGCGCGTGGCCGCTTCAAGCTTTTCATCGGCGCCGCGCCGGGCGTCGGCAAGACCTATGAAATGCTGCGCGTCGGCAAGGCCAAGCTGGCCGAGGGCACCGATGCCGTCATCGGCGTGGTCGAGACCCATGGCCGCGCCGAAACCGCGGCGATGGTCGAGGCGTTTGAGGTCGTGCCCCGCCGCAAGCTGTCCTATAAGGGCCGTCAGGTCGACGAGATGGACCTCGACGCGATCCTGAAGCGCCGGCCTGGGCTGGTGCTGGTCGACGAGCTCGCCCACACCAATGCCGAGGGCAGCCGCCATCCCAAGCGGTACCTGGACGTGCAGGAGCTGCTGGCTGCCGGCATCGACGTCTATTCGACGATGAACGTCCAGCATCTGGAGAGCCTGAACGACGTCGTTGCCAAGATCACCCGCATCCGCGTGCGGGAAACGGTTCCGGATAGCATCCTGGAACTGGCCGACGAAATCGAGGTCGTCGACCTGACCCCCGAGGCGCTGGTCGAGCGGCTGGAGGAGGGCAAGGTCTATGTCCGCGACCAGGCCCAGCGCGCGCTGAAGCATTATTTCTCGAAAGGCAACCTGACGGCGCTGCGCGAGCTGGCGCTGCGCGCGACGGCGCAGCGGGTCGACCATCAGATGCTGCAATATATGCAGGCGCACGCGATCGAAGGGCCGTGGGCCGCCAGCGACCGCGTGCTCGCCTGCATCAGCGACGATCCGCGCTCGGTCGAGCAGGTGCGCTATGCGCTGCGCATGGCCGACCGGCTGAAGGCGAAATGGACCGCGCTCTATATCGAGGGACCGCGCCATTCGATGCTGAACGAGGCGCAGCGCGACACGGTGGCAGAGACGCTGCGCATGGCCGAGCGGCTGGGCGGGGAGGCGATCACCATCCCCGGCGAGGGCATCGCCGACGACATACTGAGCTACGCCAAGGCCAACAACTTCACCCATGTCGTCGTCGGCAAGGCCCAACGTTCGCGCTGGTTCGAGATGCTGCACGGCTCGGTGGTGCGCGACCTGGTGCGGCGCTCGGAGACGATCAGCGTCCATGTCATCGCCGGCGAGCCGCAGGCTCCGGTGCGCAGGAGCCAGGCGCTCCGCACCGAGCCGGCCCATACGGCGGTCCATCCCAGCGCCTATGCCATGAGCTTGCTCATGGTCGTGCTGGCGGTCGGCGTGTCCTCCCTGATCGACCGGCTGGTCTCGGTGCAGAACCTGTCGCTGGTGTTCCTGACCGCGGTGCTGTTCAGCGCGCTGCGCTATGGGCTGTGGCCGTCGATCATGGCGTCGCTCCTCTCGGTCGCCGCCTACAATTTCTTCTTCATACCGCCGCTCTACACCTTCACCATCGCCGACCCCTCCAACGTCGTCGCGCTGATCTTTTTCCTGATCGCGGCGCTGGTGGTCTCCAATCTGACGGCGCAGAAGCAGCGCCAGACCGAGAACATGGCGGGACGGGCCAAGACGACGGCGGAACTCTATGCCTTCAGCCGCACGATCGCCGGCACCGGCTCGCTGGGGAATCTGATGTGGCTGATCACCTATCAGATCGCGGCCATGCTCTCCTGCGACGCGGTGGTGCTGCTGCCGGGGCCGGACGGGCTTGAGATCCGCGCCGGCTATCCGCCGGAGGACACGCTGGACGCGGCCGACATGGCGGCGGCGGAGTGGAGCTGGACCCACAACCACGTGGCCGGCCGGGGCTCCGATACGCTGCCGGGCGGCAAGCGCCTGTTCCTGCCGATCCAGACCGGGCGCGGCGCGGTCGGCGTCGTCGGCATCTTGCGGGAAAGGCCGCCGCTGCTCTCCCCCGATGAGCGCCGACTGCTCGACGCGCTGCTCGACCAGGCGGCGGTGGCGATCGAGCGGGTGCGGCTGGCCGACGATGTCGACCAGGCCCGCCTTCAGGCCGAGACCGAGCGGCTGCGCAACGCGCTGCTGACCTCGGTTTCGCACGACTTGCGTACGCCGCTCTCCACCATCATCGGCGCGCTGTCGGGCCTTCCCAGCTTCGGCGAGACCCATTATCCGGCGCACCCGGGGGGGCCGATACCCCGCGTCCCAGGCCG
>CAZNNJ010000797.1:0-2902 GCA_964574305.1 uncultured Rhodospirillales bacterium
GGGGGCGGCACCATCTCTCGTCGCCCCTTTCGCGACGAGCCCTACCGGAACTCGATCTTCAGGATCTCATACGCTTTCGAACCGCCCGGCGTGGTGACCTCGATATTGTCGCCCTGGCGCTGCTCGATCAGCGCGCGGGCCAGCGGCGAGGTGATCGAGAGCCGGCCGGCATTGATGTCGGCCTCGAACTCGCCGACCAGCTGGTAGGTGACTTCGTCGTCGGTGTCCTCGTCGACCAGCGTGACGGTGGCGCCGAACTTCACGGTGCTGCCCGACAGCTTGGAGGCGTCGATCACTTCGGCGCGGCTGATCTTGTCCTCGATCTCGCCGATCTGGCCCTCGATGAAGCTCTGCCGCTCGCGCGCCGCGTGATATTCGGCGTTTTCCGACAGGTCGCCATGCTCCCGGGCCTCGGCAATGGCACGGATAATCGCCGGCCGCTCGAAGCCCTTCAGGTGCTTCAGGTCGTCCTGGAGGCGCTGAAAACCAGCGGCGGTCATCGGAACCTTATCCATCGTCAAAAACCGTCCAAGTTATGACCGCCTTCCAAGAAGGCGGGCGCAAATGGTGCCGGTAAACCGGCTTTTTAATACGACCCGCTGAGATAGGATTGCAGCGGAGCCACTTCAAGTGGACCGCGCCGCAGCGCTTCGATCGCCGCGACAGCCGCCCGTGCCCCAGCAACAGTCGTGTAATAGGGGATGCTATTGGTCAGCGCGGTGCGACGCAAGCTGAAGCTGTCGGCGATCGCCTGCGCACCCTCGGTGGTATTGATCACCAGTTGGATTTCGCCGTCGATCATCGCGTCCACAATGTGCGGTTGCCCTTCCAGCACCTTGTTAATGCGCTCGGCGGCAATTCCCTGCGCCTGGAAATGCTTCGAGGTACTTTCTGTCGCAACCACCCGGAAACCCAGCGCGATCAGCTTCCTGGCGATCGGAACCAGGAGAGGCTTGTCGCTGTCCTTGACCGAGATGAAGACGCGGCCGGCATTGGGCAGCTCGACGCCCGCGCCCGACTGGGCCTTGGCGAAAGCCAGCGCGAAATCGGGGTCCAGGCCCATCACCTCGCCGGTGGAGCGCATCTCCGGCCCCAGTATCACGTCGACGCCGGGGAAGCGGTTGAACGGGAAGACCGCCTCCTTGACGGCGGTGTGGGTCATTGTCTTGCCCGTCAGGCCGAAGGTCGCCAGCTTCTCGCCCGCCATCAGCCGGGCCGCGATCTTGGCGATCGGCACGCCGGTCGCCTTGGCGACGAACGGCACGGTGCGCGAGGCGCGGGGATTGACCTCCAGGATATAGATATCGTGCCGCTCGCCCTCGGCCTTGACCGCGAACTGGACGTTCATCAGCCCGATCACGCCCAGCGCCTTGGCCAGCGCCTCGGACTGGCGGCGCAGTTCGGCGATCACATCGGGGGCCAGCGAATAGGGGGGCAACGCGCAGGCGCTGTCGCCCGAATGGATGCCGGCCTCCTCGATATGCTCCATGATGCCGGCGACATAGACGGTCTCGCCGTCGGCCAGCACGTCGACATCGACCTCGATCGCATCCTGCAGATAGCGGTCGATCAGCACCGGGTTGGAGCCGGAGACCTTGACCGCCTGCTCGATATAGCGGGCGAGGCCGGCATGGTCGTGGACGATCTCCATCGCCCGGCCCCCCAGCACATAGGAGGGGCGGATGACGACCGGAAAGCCGATTCGCGTCGCCACCGCCGCAGCCTCCTCGCGTGACCGTGCGAGGCCATTGGGCGGCTGCTTCAGGTCCAGGTCGATCAGCAACTGCTGGAAGCGCTCACGGTCCTCGGCCAGGTCGATGGCGTCGGGCGGGGTGCCCAGGATCGGGATACCGGCATCGAGCAGCCGCTGCGCCAGCTTGAGCGGCGTCTGGCCGCCCAGCTGCACGATGGCGCCGGCCAAGGTGCCCTTGCTCTGCTCGACCCGGGCGATCTCGATCACGTCCTCGGCGGTCAGCGGCTCGAAATAGAGCCGGTCCGACGTGTCGTAGTCGGTCGACACCGTTTCCGGGTTGCAGTTGACCATGATCGTCTCGATGCCGATCTCGTCGAGCGCATAGCAGGCATGGACGCAGCAATAATCGAACTCGATGCCCTGGCCGATGCGGTTCGGCCCGCCGCCCAGGATCATCGCCTTCTTGCGCGCCGAGGGTTCGGCCTCGCACTCGCCGGGCTGGCCGGCATCGCCGACATAGGTGCTGTACATGTAGGGCGTCTCAGACGGGAACTCCGCCGCGACCGTATCGATCCGCTTGAACACCGGCGCAATGCCGGCTGCGTGGCGCTTGGCTGCGACTTCGCCTTCACCGAGCTTGCTCAGCTTCGCCAGCCTGGCGTCGGAGAAGCCCATCCGCTTCAGCCGCCAAAACGCGGCGGCGTCGGCTGGGAGGCCGTGTTCCTTGACCGTGTCCTCGGCGGCGACGATCTCGCGGATGCGTTCCAGGAACCAGGGGTCGATCTTGCAGGCGGCGTGGACTTCCGCCGTGGTCATGCCGGCACGCAGCGCGTCGGCGACATAGAGGATGCGCTCCGGCGTCGGCTTGGCCAGCAGCGGGCGCAGCGCGTCATGGGCCAGCGTCTCACCCTCGGCCGGGACCAGTTGCTCGTCGAAACCGGTGAGGCCGGTCTCCAGCGAGCGCAGCGCCTTCTGCATCGATTCGGCGAAGGTCCGGCCGATCGCCATCGCCTCGCCGACCGACTTCATCGCGGTGGTCAAGGTCGGATCGGCGCCGGCGAACTTCTCGAAGGCGAAGCGCGGGATTTTGGTCACGACATAATCGATGGTCGGCTCGAACGCCGCCGGCGTGTTGCCGGTGATGTCGTTGTTGAGCTCGTCCAGCGTGTAGCCGACCGCCAGCTTGGCCGCGACCTTGGCGATCGGGAA
>CAZNNJ010000798.1:0-2902 GCA_964574305.1 uncultured Rhodospirillales bacterium
GCCAGAAGGATCCGGTGGGACAGCCCGCCATGGTCGGTCAACAGCAACAGTCCCGACGTTTCCTTGTCCAGCCGGCCGATGGTGGAGATGGCCGGGTCGCGCCGCGACCAGCGCGGCGGCAGCAGGTCGTAGACGCTGCGTCCAGGCTCGCGATGGGAACAGACGAATCCGAGCGGCTTGTGCATTAGCAGGGTCATGGGCGGCGGCGGGTCGAGCGGTGCCCCGTCCACCAGCATCCGATCTGCAAGATCGGCGGTCGCCGGCACATGCCGGTCGGCCTTGGCGATCGTCTCGCCGTCCAGGGTCACCAGGCCGGCGGCGACAAGGGACTGCACCTCCTTGCGCGAGCCATAGCCCAGATTGGCGAGCAGCCTGTCCAGCCGGGCGGTCGGGATCTTGCTCACCGGTGAGCCTCATAGATCTTGAAGCCGTCCTCCTGCTCGATCAGCCGGGCGGCGGCGAACAGCGTCTTCAGATGCGCCTCATAGGGCAGATGGCGGTTGGCGACCAGCCAGCACACACCGCCGGGCCTGAGCGAGGCGGCGGCGCGGCGGATGAAGGCCTCGCCCAGGCTGCGATCCTCGGCGCCGCCATCATGGAAAGGGGGATTCATGATAACGAAATCCAGGTCCTTTAATGTGCCGTGGCGCACGTCGGACCAGGCGAATTCGGCGCGCGGATCGGCCACGTTGCGGCGGGCGGCATCGACAGCCCGCCGGTCGATATCGATAAGGGTGATACGCTGTAACGCCGCACTCTCCAGCGCCTTGAGCGCCAGCAGCCCGACGCCGCAGCCAAAGTCGGCGCCGACACCGTCCAGCGCCGGCAGGTGCCGGATCAGCATCAGGCTGCCCGGATCGGGCCGGTCCCAGCTGAAGATGCCGGGCTGGCTCCACAGGCCGAGCGCCGGCGGCACCTGCGGCCCGCCGGCGGCGATGGCCTCGTCCAGGCCCGCCGGCCGCGCGGGCCGCAAAGCGGTGCAGATGCGGTGATGCCGCCGCGAGGCCTGGTCGACCGAACAGCCAAACTCCTTGAGTTCCTTCGGCAGCCGCTGGCCGCCGCGATCCTTGGGCGCCAGCGCGGTGAGCCGCCCACCGGGCGCAAGCACGCGGAGCGCATGGGCGAGCGTGTAGCGCCGCTCCAGCACACCCGGCGGGGCGAGGATGGTTATCGTATCGCACGAACCGTCGGCCAGCGCCTCCAGCCGTTCGGCGCCGGGCACCAGAGGGGAAAGCTGCGCCGCGTCCGGCCCGGCCGGCGCCAATTCCGGATCGGGGAAACCATAGATCGCGTGGGAAATTGCTACTCTCCGGCGGGCGCGTGAACCAGCTCGGTCGGCCCGGCCTGCGCACAGCCATGCAGCACCGCCGCCATCCGCGAACGGTCGAGCTCCCGCTCCCAGGCTGAGATCACCACCGTGGCGACCCCGTTGCCGATGATGTTGGTGAGAGCCCGGCACTCGCTCATGAACTTGTCGATGCCGAAGATCAGCGCCATGCCGGCGACCGGAACCGAGGGCACCACCGACAGGGTGGCGGCCAGTGTGACGAAGCCCGCGCCGGTCACGCCGCTGGCACCCTTCGAGGTCAACATCGCCACGCCGACGATGGCCAGCTGGTCCTGAAGGCTCAGCGGCGTATTGGTCGCCTGGGCGACGAACAGGGTGGCGAGCGTCATATAGATGTTGGTGCCGTCCAGATTGAAGGAATAACCGGTCGGCACCACCAGCCCAACCACCGGCTTGGGGCAGCCCAGCGCCTCCAGCTTTGCCATCAGCGACGGCAGCGCGCTCTCCGACGAGCTGGTGCCGAGCACGACCAGCAGCTCCTCCTTGATATAACCGAGGAACCGGAAGATCGAAAAGCCGGTGAGCCGGGCGATCGTGCCCAGCACCAGGATCACGAACAGGGCCGAGGTCAGGTAGAAGACAGCGATCAGCCCCACCAGGTTGCCCAGCGCCGCCGGCCCGTACTTGCCGATGGTGAAGGCCATGGCGCCCAGCGCACCCAGCGGCGCCACCTTCATGATGATGCCGACCACGGCGAACACCGCCTTGGACACCTGGTCGATCAGCTCCCGCACCAGCCGCGCCTTGTCGCCCAGCCCCATCAGGGCAAAGCCGAACAGGATAGCGAACAGCAGCACCTGCAAGATGTCGCCCTTGGCGAACGCGCCGACCACCGTGTCGGGGATGACATTCATGAGGAACGGGACGATGCCCTGCTCCTTCGCCTTGCCGGCGAACTCAGCCACCTTGGCCGCATCCTCGCTCACGGTCGGGAAGCCGGCGCCGGGCTTCAGCACATTGGCGACGGCGAGGCCGATGACGAGCGCGAAGGTCGAGACCGCCTCGAAATAGATCAGCGCCTTGCCGCCGACCCGCCCGACCTTCTGCACATTGGTGACCCCGGCGATGCCGGACACGACGGTGCAGAAGATGATCGGCGCGATCATCATCTTGATCAGCTTGATGAAGCCGTCGCCCAGCGGCTGCAGCGCGATGCCCACCGGCGGCCACAGAAAGCCGATCAGCCCGCCCAGCAGGATCGCCGCGATCACCTGGACATAAAGCGTCCGGTAGAACGGCCGCTTCGGCGCCGCTTCGGTAACGACCTCACCCATCCATATCCCTCCGTTTTGCCGACAGTATCGCAGAGCCGGCGGGCAAAATCGAAGTTCGCATTTTTGCCCAAGTGCGATTGCCAACCGGCGGCGGCTCGATTATTCCGCACTGCAATGCCTGCGTCGAAGACAGGCCATCGGGAATACCAAGTCAGGAATCCATCATGATTAGACAACACCGGCTGCTGGCCACCGTCCTTGCCGGGCCGGCCTGCCTTACCACCCCCCGCTGTCTTCCCGCCCAAACCGCCTCCCGGCCACCACCCGGGCCAACCCACCG
>CAZNNJ010000799.1:0-2895 GCA_964574305.1 uncultured Rhodospirillales bacterium
GGTCGGGGGGATACCGTGCGCGAAGGCGAGCCAGTTCGCGATTTTTGCCGGAAACTGCGGGGCGGCGCGGGGAAACCATTTTCCCGACGCATCGTATTTGGGGGCGACATAGGTCAGGATGGCGTTCGAATCCCGGAGCACGAACCCGTCGTCGTCGATCACCGGCAGCTGGCCCAGTGGATTGATCTTCAGGAACCAGGCGCTCTTATGCTCGCGACCGGGATAGAAATCGATCGCGGCCCGCTCGAACGGGACGCCCAGAATGTCCATCAGCAGCCGCGCCTTGTAGCAATTGCCCGACAGTTCATAGTCGTAAAGCCTGATCATCACGCAACCCCGCGTTCGAGCGCGCCGCGCAGGTCGCCCATGCGCGCGTTCCGTTCCCGCAGCACCGTCAGACGCTCGGTCTCCGGGACCTCGGGCACCAGCCCGTGCAGGACGGTCTCGGCGCCGGTTACCGGCTGGATCAGCAGGGTCGCCTCGCCGGGGCCGGTGAAGACCAGGCCGTCGTCGCTGGCGGTCCCATCAGCCCGCAACGCCTCGGCGACGGCCGAGGCCGGGGCGGAGATGAACACGCTGCGCAGGGTCGTCCAGGCGTTGAGGCCGAGCGACGGCAGGTCCGCCGGGTCGGCGTCCTCGGCGAGGTTCACCCACACGAAACCGTATTGTTCGACCGCGCCGAAAGGTTTCGCCTTGATGACATTCGCCGGCTTCTGGTCGGGATGGGCGGGAATGTAGGTGCACTGGCCGCCGCCGCTCGCATAGCGCCAGCCATGATACTGGCAGCGCAGCGTGTGCCCGTCATTGAGGCCGATCGACAGCCGCACGCCGCGATGCGGGCAGCGGTTCTCCCAGGCATTGATGCGGCCCTCGTCGTCGCGCCAGATCGCGAGCTCCTGCCCCAGGAGCTGAGCCTGCATCACATGGCGCGGCACGGCTTCCTCGACGCGCGCCACCGGAAACCAGCGGCCCCTGAGCCTGTCTTCCTCATCCTGCATCGGCGGTCCCTGCCTTCAAATCGTGCCGTAGCGCACGCCGCGCTCCTTGAGCCAGCGGCGATAGGTCGACGAGCTTGCATCGGCCCTGGCCGAGAGCTCGGCCCGCATGTCGAGCGGCAGCCGCTTCGGCATCTGGTTCTCCAGGATCGGCTTGTCCTGGCCGAAGATCAGCTGCTGGTAGGCCCGGATGGCCTTGTCCGAGCTCACTGCGTCGAGAACGCTGAGCAGCATATGGCCGATGCTCATCTCCTCGCCGACCGGCTGGAGGAAGAGGCAGATCACATCCTGGCGGGTGAGATCGGCCGCGTTCGCCTTGTACAGGATCGCGCAATAGGGATGCGGCACGCGATAGACATACTCGACGTCGTAGCCCTCGGTCGCGACCAGCGACGCCAGCGGCTGGTAGGCGATGCATTTGGTGGCAAGGATCTCGCCGCTGTCGGCGGACACGTCGACCTTGTACGGCTTGATTTCGGTATGCGGCTCGATGCCGAGATAATTGGTATGGACGAAAGCGAAATGGGCGAGGTCGAGGAAATTCTCGACGGCGCGCGGGGCCGAGACATGGACCCCCATCGACGCCGCGTTCATGTTGCGGCGGTCGGCCTCATCATATTCCGGAATATCGAAGATCTCGCCCGCCGGATCGCCGAGGCCGGTCCAGACATAGCCGAATTTGAGCCGCACCGGCAGTTGGCGCCCGCCGGCGGACGCCGCCACGGTGTCATCGGCCGAGCGCAGCAAAGTGATGGCCGAGTCGAGAAGCCGCGTCGTCTTTGGCCTGCCGACCGGCAGATCCTCAACCGCGCCCACGATATGCCATTGGTTCAGCGCCACGGGATCGGCGCACCCGATCATCGATTCCATCATCTCACGCCACCGGTATTGCACCGAAGCGTATATCCGTATCGCGCAGCCATTGGCGATAGGCGGCGGACGAGGCATCGGCGCGGACGGGGATTTCGGCCTGCGGGCTCAACGGCAATGGCCAGGTCAAGGCCGTGCGTCGAGGCGAATCGGCAGTTCTCGTTCGTTACGAAGGAACCTATGCGTCGAACACCGTACTGGTGCTGGGGACCCGCGAAGGATTCGCCTGGAAAGATTCGCCCGAATTCAATTTCATCGACACTCACGTCAACAACAAGCTGAAGCGACTGAAGATTCAGTCCGCCGATCTGTGCACCGATGCCGAATTCCTGCGTCGAGTTTCCCTGGACCTGACTGGATTGCCTCCAACGCCGGACGAGATCAAAGCCTTTACGGCTGACACCAAGCCAGGAGGCTACGAGCGCCTGATTGATCGGCTATTGGCCTCACCTCAATATGGCGAGCGTTGGGGACGTCATTGGCTGGATGCGACGGGTTACACCGATGTCACGGGCGCCGACATTTTCCTCGAGACCATTGAAGTACATCCAGGCATATGGCGCTACCGGGACTACGTGGTGCGATCATTCAATGAAGACAAGCCCTACGATCGTTTCATTACCGAACAACTGGCAGGAGACGAGTTGGTGGACTGGCGCAACGCCAAGAAGTTTACGCCTCAGATTCTGGACTGCTTGACAGCGACAGGCTATCTACGTAGCGTCTACGACCATACCGATGCCGACATCGTCAACCTGCCGCACGAACGCTACGAAGTCCTGTTCAACGTGGCCGAAAAGGTTTCTTCTGGCCTGCTGGGACTGACCGTGGGCTGTGCCCGCTGCCACAGCCACAAGTACGATCCCATTCCGCAGAAAGATTACTACCGCTTCCTGTCGATCTTTGCTCCGGCCTATAACCCATGGAACTGGACGCAACCGAAGAACCGCGTCCTGGCTACGGTCTCGCCCGTCGACGAAGAAGAGATCAAACGCCAAACCCGCAAGAAAGGAATCTTCGGCTTCCTGCG
>CAZNNJ010000800.1:0-2860 GCA_964574305.1 uncultured Rhodospirillales bacterium
GGGTTGACCGCGAACTGCACGTTCGACCCGCCGGTATCGACGCCGATCTCGCGCAGGCAGGCGATCGACCAGTCGCGCATACGCTGGAATTCCTTGTCGGTCAGCGTCAGCGCCGGGGCGACGGTGATCGAATCGCCGGTATGCACGCCCATCGGGTCGATATTCTCGATCGAGCAGATGATGATGCAGTTGTCGGCGCGGTCGCGCACGACCTCCATCTCATATTCCTTCCAGCCGAGCACCGATTCCTCGATCAGCACCTCGCTGACCGGGGAGGCGTAGAGGCCTGAGCGGACGATGTCGTCGAACTCGGTCTTGTTGTAGGCGATGCCGCCGCCGGTGCCGCCCAGCGTGAAGGACGGGCGGATGATCGCCGGCAGCCCGACCTCGCTGAGCGCCTTGCGCGCCTCGTCGAACGTGTGGACGACCTGGCTCTTGGGGCAGTTCATGCCGATCTTCAGCATGGCGTCGCGGAACAGCAGCCGGTCCTCGGCCTTCTCGATCGCGGCGCGGTTGGCGCCGATCAGCTCGATGCCCAGACGCTCCAGCGTGCCGTCCTTGGCCAGCGCCATGGCGGTGTTGAGCGCGGTTTGGCCGCCCATGGTCGGCAGCAGCGCCTCTGGCCGTTCCTTCTCAAGGATGCGGGCGACCGTGGCCGGGGTGATCGGCTCGATATAGGTTGCGTCGGCCAATCCCGGATCGGTCATGATCGTCGCCGGATTCGAATTGACCAGGACGATCCGATAGCCTTCGGCCTTCAGCGCCTTGCAGGCCTGGGCGCCCGAATAATCGAACTCGCAGGCCTGGCCGATCACGATGGGGCCGGCGCCGATGATCGCGATTGTCTTGATATCTGTGCGTTTGGGCATTCGGTGCTTGGGACGGGTTCCGTGCAGGCATGAAAAATCGACCGGCCCCGCAAGAGGAACGACCGGCCCCGCTTTATCCGCGATGGCTAAAGGAGTCTTATAGCTGCCGCCGGGTTGCCGCGGCAAGGGGCGGCCGGGAAAATGGGACTATCAGAGGGTGAAGGGATGAGCAGCCAGGAACAGCGCTATGCCGCCATTGTCGCGGCGTTGATCAACGAGCCCGGCGTTACCCAGTCGTTGAAAAAAGGATTCGCCCAATATGGGCTCAAGGTCGACGACAAGCTGTTCGCCAGCCTGATGCGGCGTGGCGACGCCATGATTCTGAAAATGCCCAAGGCGCGAGTCGACTGGCTGGCCGAGTCGGGCGACGGCGAGCGACTCGATATGGGCCACGGTCGGGCGATGAAAGAGTGGGTCATCGTCCATTCCGAATCGGCCATCGACTGGCTCGACCTGGCGCGCGAGGCGCTGGCTTTCGTCCGTACGGCCCCGGCCAAAAAATGACCTTCGCGGCGAAACGCAACCGCGACGTTTTAAGATTGATCCAATATATATCATAAGCGCGGAACTTCTCACCGTGTTCAAATGTTGAACGCGGGAAAGTCCGGGGGAGGTTGGCTTAGCCGCGCGATGCCTGAGTGTATCCATGACGACCCGTGTCGCTGGATCGGAGCAGGCGCCTCGAGACTCTTCAGTGTCTTTTCAAACTATTTGACAGGAGTCCGAGGATGCAGCGCTTTTCATCGCTAATCCCTTGCACCGCAATTGCTTTTTCGTTTGTCGCCGGCACCGCCGGGGCAGTGACGGTTCCCCTTGTCGCGGCCAGCAGCGCGTCCGCGTTCAACATGGACGTCAATCTCGACGGCGAGAAGACGGCGATCGGCAACCAGGTGCCCGCTGTCGGCCATGCCCCGCCATCATACAATGTCCAGAACGCTGCGCCGAGCTTTTCGCGCGGATATAGCTCGCCGAGCGGTGTGTCGGCGTCGCTCAAAGGCGGCTCGATCACCAGCACCGCCACTTCGGCGGGGCCTGCCGCGGGGCAGATCACGTCCGTTGGAACCTCGCGGATCGGCTCGTTCAATGCGACCGTCAATACGCCGCTCGGCACCCTGATCTCGATCAGCGCCGGGAATATCGTTTCCCGCGCCACTTACACGTTGAGCCGGAACGATGCGCGCAAGGCGGTCGGCTATGCCGATATCGGCCGGGTGGTCATCAACGCGCCGCTGCTCGGCCTCAACAACAAGACTTTCTCCGGCTCACCCAAGGTGAACCAGGTCCTGTATCAGAGCCCGGACAAGTCGGTGACCGTCTATCTGAACCGGCAGGTCCAGACGATGGCCGCCGGCAAGCCGACCAGCATGACGGTCAACGCGATCGCGATCGCGTTCGACAAGGGCATCAACCAGCTATCGGTTGGCGCCGACATTGTCGTCGGCAACGCAATGGCGAACTGACCGCCAGGAGCGCGGTCTAGGCAGGCAGCAGGGCCTTGGCCTGCTGCGCCCGCTCGCCGTGGCCGCGTTCCTCCTTGCCGTTCTGGCGCAGCTGGCGGGCCGCTTCTTCGTCGCCCAGATAGGCCGCCCAGCCGTCATAGAGCGCCTCGCCGGCAGTCTCGCCCTGGGTGATGCCGTCCAGCATCTCTCCGGTCACGGCGAGGCCCGCCGGCTTCATGTAATAGGGATTCTCTTCCGGCCCGGGGACGGGAAAGTCCTCGCCGAAGATCTGCTTGATGACTCGGGCGACGCGATGGGCATGGCCCATCTCCTCTTGTCCGTTCTTTGCCAGCAGGGCGCGGACTTCTTCGTTCGGTGCGGCCTCGGCCAGGGCGGCATAAAAGCCCTGTCCGGATGCCTCGAGCAGCACCATGACCTTGAGGTCGTCCAAGGTCGGCTTCGTGACGGTGAAGATATAGGCGCCGGCCTCGGCGGCGGTCTTCGGCATGTTTTCGTTGAGCGCGATCATGGTGACTGAAAACCCTCCCTCTA
>CAZNNJ010000801.1:0-2855 GCA_964574305.1 uncultured Rhodospirillales bacterium
TCATCGGCACAGGCAGCAGCCGCGCATTGACGCCGCCGACGTAGCGGTAGAGCGGCAGGTCCGCCTCGGCGGCCGACGCCTTGGCCACCGCCATCGAGATGCCGAGGATCGCATTGGCGCCCAGCCGCGACTTGTTGGGCGTGCCGTCGAGATCGATCATCATCGCATCGACACCGACCTGGTCGGAACCCTCGATGCCCGACAGCGCGTCGGCCAGCTCGCCGTTCACCGCCTCGACAGCGTTTAGCACGCCTTTGCCGTTGTAACGCTTCTTGTCGCCGTCGCGCAGCTCCACCGCCTCATGCGCGCCGGTCGACGCGCCCGATGGCACCGCGGCCCGGCCGCTGGCGCCGCTCTCCAATGTCACCTCGACCTCGACCGTCGGATTGCCGCGGCTGTCCAATATCTCGCGGCCGTGAATATCGATGATGGCTGACATTCGCTTCTTCCTGGAAAAAGGGGGCGCCGAAGCCTCGGCAAGGATGAGACTTCACATATCGGCTTGAGCGCCGAAGCGGAAGAGGCGGAGGTATTTTTCCCGCCCCCTACCCGTCATTGCGAGGAGCGCAGCGACGCGGCAATCCAGGGCCGTTAGCCCACTTCACGGCCTTTGGCTCTGGATTGCTTCGCTTCGCTCGCAATGACGGGAAGTGGGAACCTATGTCACGCCCATTTCGATCGAGAGGCGAATCAGGTCGGCGGTGCGCGAGACGCCCAGCTTCGCCTTGATCTGGCTGCAGGTATTGGCGATCGTCTTGTAGCCGACGCCGAGCTCGGCCGCGATCTCGGCCAGGCTGCGCCCCTCCCCCAGCAGGCGCATGATCTCCATGTCACGTTCGGTCAGCTGGTGCAGCGGGTGCCCCTCGGGCGCGGCCTGGAGCGCCAGCTCCTGTGCGATCTCGTTCTCGATATAGCGGCCGCCCTCGGCCAGCCTGCGGACCGCGACCAGCAGCTCGTCCGGCGCGGCGTTCTTGCTGACATAGCCCTTGGCCCCGGCATGGAGCGCGCGCGAGGCATAGATCGCCTCGGCATGCATGCTGAACACCAGCACCCGGGCGGTCGGATCGTCGATCAGCAGGCGCTGCAGCAGTTCGAGTCCGCCGATGCCCGGCAGGTTGAAATCGAGGATCACGACGTCGGGCCGCGTCTCGCGGTAACGGACCAGCGCGTCGCGGCCGTTCGCCGCTTCGCTGATCTCCGGATCGCCCAGCGCGGCGAACAGGCGGCGCAGGCCGGCCCGGACGATGGCATGATCGTCGATCAGCAGGATCTTCATGCCGCTTCCATCGTATCGGGTTCCGGGAACGGCAGGCGCGCCGTCACGACCACGCCGGACCGGTCGGTCCGCGCACGAATATCCAGGCTGCCGCCCAGCGCGGTCACCCGCTCGGCCATGCCGCGCAGGCCAAAGCCGCGCGTCTCGGCCGAGGCCTTCAGCCCGCCGCCGTCATCCGCCACCTGCACGACCACCTCTTGCCCGGAGCCGGCATCGACGGTGACCCTGACTGAGCGCGGCTTGCCGTGGCGCATCGCATTGTTCAGGCTTTCCTGGACGATACGATAGACCGCGCCGTCGAACGCCTCGCCGAAACCCTTGCCGAAGCCGGCAGTATCGACGGTGATCGTCACCTCGCCATGCCGCGCGCGCCAGAACGCGGCGAGGTTCTCAAGGGCCTGGGCAAGCCCGAACTCGGCCAGCGTTCCCGAGCGCAGCCGGCCGAGGATCGCCTTCACTTGCTGCTGGACATGGACGACGCCGTCGCGGATCGACTGGAGGTGATCGGCGATATCCGCCTGCCCCCGCGCCTCCGCCGCCTTCTGTGCCGTGGTGGCATCGACGCCCATCGCGAAGAGAATGGGGCCGATCTCATCATGCAGGTCCCGGGGCCGCTCGGCCCGTTTCCCTTCCTGGGAGGGCGCGAAGTGTTACGTCAATTCCCCGGTTATGGTTTTCGGTTCCGCGCCCCCGGGCGATCTCCCGCTGAAGCCGCGCGCCAGCCGCGCCAGCTCCGGCGGGCCCTCCTCGGCCAGGGGCCGGACTGTCATGTTCGGCCCGATATCGGTGAAAGCGTCGGAAATCCGCCCCAGCGGCCGCAGCGCCCGTCCCAGGATCCAGTAGATCATCGGGAAGGTGACCAGGCCGAACAGCGCCAATATCTGGATATCGTCGCCGAACTCGGTCCACACCTCGGTCATCTCATTGCCCGGATCGGTTTGGAGCAGGACCGCGGCGGCCGCCGGGTTGGGCGGCAGGTCGAGCCTCGCCGACGGCCTGGCGCGCCCGATCAGATGGACGAACCAGGCCGGCACCGGCTCCGGCGGGACGGCAAGGGACGACGACGCCAGGACCTGCCCGTCCTTGCCGATCAGCAGCGCGCGCAGATGGCGATTGCCGTCGAACGTGCCGATCAGCTGCCGCAGCTCGGCCGCATCCGTGCCATTCCTGTCGAGATGGGGGTCGATATAGGGAACGACGGTGCGCACCGTGTGCTCGCCCACCGAGAGCGCCGCATCCATCTCGGTCGCGACCGAACGCATGGCATGCAGCCAGGCGAGCGCGCCGCCCAGGCCCAGGCTGACCAGCAGCATCAGCGCTATGGCAAGGATCAAACGGTATCTGAGCGGCAAAACAGCACCTCCGAGCCTATCTAGCGGCGTCTTTTGATCGACACGCAAGATCGGGAATTCTTTCCTGGAAAATCGGGAAAACCGCCACTAGGGCGCGAAAAGCGCGGCGTCTATTGGAATGCGGCGCACCGATTCATTGTCTTGGACATCACCGTGAAGCTTACCGCCGCCAGCCTGACCGCGATCCTGGGCGCGTCCGTTTCGACGCTCGCGCTGGCGCAACCAGC
>CAZNNJ010000802.1:0-2845 GCA_964574305.1 uncultured Rhodospirillales bacterium
CTCGGTCTATTCGCCCTTCTATGCCGACGTGCCGCAGCTGTTCGTCGATGTCGACCGAACCAAGGCGCAGATGCTGCGCGTGCCGGTGAACAATGTCTTCGAGGCGCTCCAGGTCTATCTGGGCTCGTCCTATGTCAACGATTTCAACCTGCTGTCGCGCACCTTCCGGGTCACGGCCCAGGCCGACGGGCCCTTCCGGCTCGACCGAGATACGATCTCCCGCCTGCGCACCCGCAACCAGGACGGCGACATGGTGCAGCTGGGCTCGGTCGTGAATTACCGCGAGACCGTCGGCACCGACCGCTATCCGCGCTACGACCTCTATCCGGCGGCCGAGATCAACGGCAACACGCTGCCGGGCTACAGCTCCGGCCAGGCGATCAAGGCGATGGAAAAGCTGGCAGACGCCAGCCTGCCCGACGGGCTCTCCTACGAATGGACCGACCTGTCCTACCAGGAGAAGACCGCAGGCAACACGGCGGTGCTGATCTTCCCCTTGAGCGTGCTGTTCGTATTCCTGGTGCTGTCGGCCCAGTATGAAAGCTGGACCCTGCCAATCGCGATCATCCTGATCGTGCCGATGTGCCTGTTCTCGGCGATGGGCGGGATCGCGCTGCTCGGCATGGACGACAATATCCTGACCCAGATCGGCTTCATCGTGCTGGTCGGCCTGGCCAGCAAGAATGCCATCCTGATCGTCGAATTCGCCCGCCAGCTGGAAAAAGAGGGGCAGGAGCGGATAACCGCGGTCATCGATGCCTGCCGGCTGCGCTTGCGGCCGATCCTGATGACCTCCTTCGCCTTCATCCTCGGCGTCGTGCCGCTGATGGTCTCGGCGGGCGCGGGGGCTGAGATGCGCCAGGCGATCGGCACTGCCGTGTTCTTCGGCATGCTGGGCGTCACCTTCTTCGGCCTGGTGTTCACGCCGGTCTTCTATGTCGTGGTGCGCGGCACGGTCGACGCGTTCCAGCGGCGCCGCAAGCCGGCGGTGGTGGCCGAGGCCGAGCCGGCCTAGCCGACAGCGTCGAGCACCGCAAGGAACCGTCCCAGCGCGGGATTGGCGGTAGTCGCTTCCCATAGGAAGCACAGCTCCGTCGGCACGTCGAAATCGGCCACGCGCTTCAGCACGACATTGCCGTTGAGCTCGGTCGGCAGGCTGTCGAGCACGAATGCCACGCCCATGCCGACGGCCACCAGGTTCAGCACCATCGATTCCTCGAACGCCTCCTGCACCACCCTGGGCGTCAGGCCACCGGCGGCGCAGGCGGCGAGGATCCGGTCATGCAGGATCGGCGTGATCTTCCGCGGCAGCACGATGAAGCTCTCCGTCGCGAGGTCGCCGAGGTGCAGCTCCGCCGCGCTTGCGAGCGGGTGCGAGGTCGGCAGCGCCAGCACCCAGTTGTCGCGGTAGAGCACGCGATGGCAGAGCGGCGGGTTGCCGTGGCGGTAGAAGAACGCGCCGTCGATCTCGCCCTTGGCCAGCGCCTCTTCCATGTTCTGGCCGGTCATCGGCGACAGTTCGAGCTCGACCTTGGGATAGTGCCGGCGGAAGGCGATCAGCGATTCCGACACGGCCGGCCGCCGGCAGGCCGCCGCCTGGAAGCCGATCCTGAGCTGCCCGGCTTCGCCCTCGCCCAGCTCCCGCAGCCGGTCCTTGGCCTCGGCGATCGAGCGGATGATGCGGCGCCCATCGGCCAGAAGCACGGCTCCAGCGCCGGTCAGCCGCACCGAGCGGCCTTCGCGGTCGAACAGGCGGGTGCCGACCTCGTCCTCCAGCTCCTCGATCCGGTGCGACACCGCCGACTGCACGACGCTCAAAGCCTCGGCGGCGCGGCTGAAGCTGTTATGCTCGGCGACGGCGACGAAGTAGCGAAGGGAGCGGACGTCCATCTCATCCCATGAAAAAAACAGATAGATCGATCAGATCATATCATTTGCATCCATAGGTGAAAGCCTTATGCCTGGGGCATCGGCTTCATGGGGAAGACAGCAGGAATGACTGAGGAATCGAAGGGCACGTCCGCGCGCGGTTTCACCGGCCTGGTGCCGGGTGCGCGCCGCATCCGCTATGGCGGGGCGATGATCGATGAGCGCGAGATCGCGGCGGTGAACGATGTCATGCGCACCGGCATGATCATCGGCGAACGGGTCCAGACCTTCGAGAAGCGGGTGGCGGCGCTGCTCGGCCACAAATACGGCGTCATGGTCAATTCCGGCTCCTCGGCGCTGATGCTGGCGATGCGCCTGCTCGACCTGCCCAAGGGGTCGGAGGTGATCACCCCAGTGCTCACCTTCTCGACCGACGTTGCTTCGATCGTTCATGTCGGCTGCGTGCCGGCCTTCGTCGATGTCGTGCTCGACACCTACCAGATCGACCTCGACAAGCTCGAGGCGATGATCACACCCCAGACCAGAGCTATTTCCGTGCCGAACCTCTTAGGCGGCATTCCCGACTGGGACCGGCTGCGCGCCATCGCCGACAAGCATGGACTGAAGCTGCTGGAGGACAGCTGCGATACGCTGGGCTCGACCCTGAAGGGTACGCCGCCCGGCAGCCGCGCCGATATCTCGGTCACCAGCTTCTCGATCTTCCATATCATCACCTGCCTGGGGAACGGCCGCATGGTGGCGGTTAATGACGAGTCCCTGTGGGATCGCGGGCTGGTGCTGGGCTCCTGGGGCCGGTCGTCCGAGAAGTACCTGCACGGCACCTTGCAGAAGGACAGCGACGGCCGCTTCCTGGAGGATGTCGACGGCATCCCCTATGACGGTATGTTCGTCTTCGAGGACGTCGCCTACGGCTTCATCCCCAACGAGGCCGGCGCCGCCTTCGGCCATGTCCAGC
>CAZNNJ010000803.1:0-2826 GCA_964574305.1 uncultured Rhodospirillales bacterium
GGCGGAAGAGCACGAGGGAATTCGTCGACGGGCTGCGCGTTACCGACGCCGCAACGGTCGAGGTGGTCGAGATGGTGCGTTGTGGATCGATCAACAAGGCGATCGTGAGCGCCATCGGCGATGCCGGCGGCATGGCCATCGGCCTGTCGGGCAAGGATGGGCGGCTGATCATGGCCCGAAAGCTGCGCCGCACGACCCGCGACCCGGATTCCAATATCGAGAAGATCCTCGACCTGGGCTTCGTCGGCGAGCCGCAGCAGGTCAACGCCGAGATCCTGGAAAGCTTCGAGGATTCCGATGTCATCCCGGTCGTCGCCCCGATCGGCGTCGGCAAGAACGGTGAGACCTACAACATCAATGCAGACACCGCCGCCGGCGCGGTGGCCGGCGCCATCGGCGCGACCCGGCTGCTGCTGCTGACCGATGTCGCGGGCGTGCTGGACAAGGATAAGAAACTGATCCCGAGCCTTACCGCCAGCCAGGCGCGGCGGCTGATCGCCGACGGCACGATCTCGGGCGGCATGATCCCCAAGATCGAGACCTGCCTCGAGGCGGTGGACCAGGGCGTCGACGCCGCGGTTATCCTCGACGGGCGCGTGCCGCATGCGCTGCTGCTGGAGATATTCACCACCGGCGGCGCCGGCACGATGATCCTGCGCGAATAGCCCGATGGGCTTTGCGATCGACCCGCTGTCACTGATCCTGGGACTGGTCCTCGGCGCAGGCGCTGTCTGGCTGGCGCTGCGGGGCAGCGGCGCCCGGGCTGCGGCCCATGCCAAGGCGGCGCTGGAGCAGGAACACGCGATGCTGGCAGACCGGCTGGCGGCCGAATTCCGCAGACTGTCGACCGACGCGCTGGGCCAGAACAACCGCCAGTTCCTCGACCTCGCCCGAACCCAGTTCGACGGCTTCCAGGCCGCGGCCAAGGGCGATATCGGCCAGATGCTGCAGCCGGTGCGCGAGTCGCTGGAGAAGGTCGACAAGCAGATCGCCGAGATCGAGAAGGAACGGGTCGGCGCCTATCGCGGCCTGTCGGTCCAGGTCGAGGAGATGGCGAAGCACAATCTGCGGCTCTCCAGCGAGACGCAGAAGCTGGTCAACGCCATGCGCAATCCGGGCGTGCGCGGCCGCTGGGGCGAATTGCAGCTCCGCCGCGTCATCGAGATGGCCGGCATGCAGGCCTATGTCGACTTCGCCGAACAGGCGAGCGTCGACGTCGAGGAAGGGCGGCAGCGCCCTGACGTGATCGTCAAGCTGCCGGGCGGGCGCACCATCGTCATCGATTCCAAGGTGCCGTTCGACCATTATTACGAGGCTGGAGACGACGCGGCGGCCTACGACCAGGCACGGCATGAGGCCTTGCAGCGCCACGCCAGGGCCGTCCGTACCCACATGACGGACCTGGGGAAGAAGTCCTATTGGGCGCAGTTCCAGCCCAGCCCGGATTTCGTCGTCATGTTCCTGCCCGACGAGGGGTTCTTCAGCGCAGCGCTGAGGGTCGATCCGGCCCTTGTCGAGGCGGGCATTCAGAACCATGTCGTACCGGCGACGCCGACAACGCTGATCGCGCTGCTGCGCGCGGTCGAGTTCGGCTGGCGCCAGGAAGCGCTGGCCGCGAACGCAAGGGATATCTCCGACAGCGCCGCCGAGCTTTACAAACGGCTGGCGAAGTTCGGAGAGCATTTCCAGAAGGTCGGCCGGGGTTTGACCACGGCCATCGGCAGCTATAACGATGCCGTCGGTTCGATGGAACGCCAAGTACTGCCGAGCGCGCGGCGCATCAAGGAATTGAAAGCCGCGCACGACAACGTGGAGATAGCGGAGCCGGCGATGATCGAGACCGTCGCCCGGCCGTTGAGTGCGCCGGAACTGCTGGCGGCTCCTGACAAGATGGACGTGGACGAATGAGCAAGTTGGATATTCTGGTGGCGCCCGACCCGCGCCTCAAAGTCACCTCCCAGCCGGTGCCGGAGGTGAACGACACCATCCGCCGTCTGATGGACGACATGCTGGAGACGATGTATGCCGCGCCCGGCATCGGGCTGGCGGCGCCGCAGGTCGGCCGGCCGGTGCGCGTGATCGTCGTCGACGTCGCCGAGAAAGACGAGCCGCCGCACCCCTATCGCATGGTCAATCCCAAGATCGTCGACGCCTCCGAAGAGCTGCGCGTGACCAACGAGGGCTGCCTGTCGGTCCCCGATTTCTACGCCGATGTCGAGCGCGCCGACACGATCACGGTCGAGTACCAGGACGAGACCGGCGCCCAGCATACGCTGAAGGCCGACGGCATGCTGGCGACCTGCATCGCGCACGAGATCGAGCATCTGGACGGCGTGCTGTTCGTCGACCATCTGTCGCTGGTCAAGCGCAACATCATCCTGCGCAAGCTGCAGAAGGCCAAGCGCGCCGGAACGATCTGACCATGCGGCTGGCCTTCATGGGCACGCCGCCCTTCGCCGCCAAGGCGTTGGAAGCCCTCATCCAGGCCGGGCACGAGATCGCCGCCGTCTACAGCCAGCCGCCCCGCCCAGCCGGGCGCGGGCACAGACTGGTGCCGTCTGCCGTGCATCAACTGGCCGACAGGTACGGCATCCCCGTCCGCACCCCTCCCAGGCTGCGCACGGCGGTGGAGGAGCACGAGGCCTTCGCCGCGCTGAAGCTGGACCTGGCGGTGGTCGCGGCCTATGGCCTGATCCTGCCGCGGCCGATCCTGGACGCGCCCAGGCTCGGTTGCCTGAACATCCACGCCTCGCTGCTGCCGCGCTGGCGCGGGGCCGCGCCCGTGCAGCGCGCCATCCTGGCGGGCGACAAGGAGACCGGCATCAC
>CAZNNJ010000804.1:0-617 GCA_964574305.1 uncultured Rhodospirillales bacterium
GGCGTTCGAAGGGGGTTTCGGGGGTGTTGAACCCGGTGGGCAGGCGGTCGAGGATGGCCGACAGCCTCTCCCCCGCCTTGCTGACCAGCGCGGCGAGGCGGACGGCGCAATAGAGCGCGTCGTCGAAGCCGTACCATTTGTCGGCGAAGAAAATATGGCCCGACATCTCGCCGGCCAGAGGCGAATCGGTCTCGGCCATCTTGGCCTTGATCAGCGAATGGCCGGTCTTGAACATCAAGGGTTGGCCGCCCAGACGCGCGATCTCGTCGAACAGCACCTGGCTCGCCTTGACGTCGGCAATGATCACGCCGCCGGGGCGCGTCTCAAGCACCTCCTTGGCATAGATCGCCAGCAGTTGGTCGCCCCAGACGATGCGGCCGGTGCTGTCGATCGCGCCGATGCGGTCGCCGTCGCCGTCGAAGCCGACACCCAGGTCGGCGTTATGCTCGGCCACCGCCATCTGCAGGTCGACCAGGTTTTCCGGCACGGTCGGGTCGGGATGGTGGTTGGGGAAATTGCCGTGGCTCTCGTCGAACAGCAGGATATACTTGCCGGGAAGTTGAGCGGTGAGCCTCCGCATGATGTCGCCGACCTCGCCGCTTACGCTGTCCCCCACG
>CAZNNJ010000804.1:627-2824 GCA_964574305.1 uncultured Rhodospirillales bacterium
GGTGTGCGCGGACGGCCGGATATGCTTGCCCGGCGGCTTGGCGGGGAGCAGCCGCATGAGCTCGCGGGCCGGGGCGTTGCCGCCGTCCCACACGATCTTGAGGTCGCGCGGGCTGTCATAATCCTTCAGCAGCCGCTCGACATAGATGTCCTGGATGTCCAGATCCTCGATCGTGCCCGTGCCGGTCTCGTAGTCGCCGGCGGCCGCGATCCGGCCGATCTCCTGGATGGCGTCGCCATAGACCGGTCCGCCATAGAGCGCCATCTTGAAGCCGTTATGGGTCGGCGGGTTGTGCGACCCGGTCACCATGATGCCGGCGTCGGCATGCAGGTGCTTGACCGCGAAATAGAGCATCGGCGTCGGCCCCAGCCCGACGCGTTTCACCTGCGCGCCGGTCGAGAGCAGCCCCTCGGCCACCGCCTGCGCCAGCTCGGGCGAGCTCAGCCGGCCGTCGAAGCCCAGCGCGATGGTCTTGCCGCCGTCCCGCAGGATGCGCGTGGCATAGGCCCGGCCGATGGCATAGGCGTCGGCTGGGAACAGGGTCGTGCCGACGATGCCGCGAATGTCGTATTCGCGCAGGACCGAGGGATGGAACGTGTGGCCGGCTGAACTCATTTGAACTGCACCCTCCTGGCCGCGCGCCTTATCTGACGGGCCGGCCGATCGACGAATAGGCGAAGCCGGCTTTCGCCGTATCCGCCGGATTATAGACGTTACGCAGGTCGACGATGGCCGGACGTTTCATGATCCCAGCCAGCCGGTCCAGCTGCAGGGCGCGGAATTCGTTCCATTCGGTGATGATCACCAGCACGTCGGCGCCGGTCGCAACGGCATAGGGGTCGTCCTTCCAGTCGACGCCGGGCAGCAGGGGCTTCGCCTCATGCATGCCGGCCGGATCATAGGCCTGGACCCGCGCGCCGCCCTTTTGCAGGACGGGCACGATGTCGAGCGACGGCGCATCGCGCATGTCGTCTGTGTCGGGCTTGAAGGTGACGCCCAGCACGCCGACAGTCAGCCCTTCGACCGAGCCGCCGCACATGGCGAGCACCCGGTCGGCCATAGAATGCTTGCGCTTGGTGTTGACATCGATGACCGTCTCGACCAGCCGCACCGGGCTGCCGTGGTCGGCCGCGGTCTTGGCCAGCGCCAGCGTGTCCTTGGGGAAGCACGACCCGCCATAGCCGGGGCCGGGATGCAGGAACTTGCGCCCGATGCGGCCGTCCAGCCCGATGCCGCGCGCCACGTCGTGGACGTCGGCGCCAACATGCTCGCACAGATCCGCGATCTCGTTGATGAAGGTGATCTTGGTCGCCAGGAAGGCGTTGGCGGCGTATTTGATCAGCTCCGCGGTGCGCCGGCTAGTGTAGAGAATTGGGGCTTGGTTGAGATAGAGCGGCCGGTAAAGCTCCGCCATCACCTTGCGGGCGCGTTCGTCGTCAGTGCCGACCACGATGCGATCCGGGTGCTTGAAATCCTGGATCGCAGCGCCCTCACGCAGGAATTCCGGATTTGACACCACGGCGGCGTCGGCATCGGGGCGGACCTCCCGGATGATGCGCTCGACCTCGTCGCCGGTGCCCACCGGCACGGTGGATTTTGTGATCACCACCGTAAATCCGTCGAGAGCCGCCGCGATCTCCGCGGCCGCCGCATGGACGTAGGACAGGTCGGCATGACCGTCGCCGCGGCGCGAGGGTGTGCCGACCGCGATGAACACGGCATCGGCCTCGGCCACCGGTCGGGACAGATCGGTGGTGAAATCGAGCCGCTTCTCCCGTGTGTTGCCGACGACCAGACGGTCAAGATCCGGCTCGAATATGGGCATTTCGCCCTTGCATAGCCGCGCAATCCTGTCGGCATCCTTGTCGACGCAGGTGACGTGGTGACCGAAATCCGCAAAGCAGGCGCCGGACACAAGTCCGACATATCCAGAGCCAATCATCGCAACGCGCATGAAATATCCCGTGTGTTGGTGCCTCGATCATCGCTTCTTTGGGCCGCCCCCTCCCTTCACCGCCCGTAGGGGAGGGAAGGGTGGGAGGTGGACGCCAGCCATTCCGTAGAGGGGTGCGATCCGCCCGAATTTTGCCGCGGATTGATAGTCGGTTCCGGATTTGTTGGAAACCGGTGCCCGCGAAAATTGATGGCGAGGTCCGCGGATGGTGAACGGTCGCATCGCGGGCCTGCCGGCCCCCGA
>CAZNNJ010000805.1:0-2822 GCA_964574305.1 uncultured Rhodospirillales bacterium
ACAACATGCGCTTGCCCGGGGGTTGCCGCAAAGGCCGCGGAGGGGGGGCAGGGGGCCAAGGCCTCTTCCTTAAGCCGGGTCAGCAACGTCGGGAGCAGGGTGCCGTGCAGGTCGAGGGTGCGGCGCAGCTGCGCCACGGTCAGCCGGCCGGGCAGCCCCACGGTCCGCTCATAGAAATCCGGCTCGAAAACGCAGCGCACGGCCTTGACCGCCCCGCCCGTGCCCCAGCCATAGAGCTCGGCATTGGGCGGCACGAAGAACACCCGGCCGATGCGGTCCAGCCGCCGCGGCGCGCCGCCGTCCTGGTAGCGGCCTTCGATCTCATAGTCCGCGTCGCGGAACAGCAGCGTCAGCACCGCGTGCGGGTCGTTCCAGGTGAGTTCGACCGGCCGCGGCCAGTCGGCCTGCAGCACTTCGACCGTGCAGGTCGGCGTCTTGATTGAGGCAATCGTGCTCAGCATCGCGTCCCCCGGACCGGCTTCGCCTTTCACTGAGGAAAAGCCGGTTTTCACAATCGACGGATGAACCCTCCCATAGGACCACATGATAAACCGTCAGGGTCAATAAAAAACATTGCGAGTGAAATGATGCAACTGTTGCCATCGGGGAAGGTGGCCGTGGTGACCGGAATCGGACCGGGCCTCGGCCGGGAAATCGCGCTCGGCTTGGCCGGGCTTGGCGCCAGGCTCGCAATCGGCGCGCGCAGCACCGAAATGCTGGAAAATGTGGCGGCTGAGATCCGCGCGATGGGCGGGGAGGTGGTCGCCCAGCGCACCGATCTCACCGACCGCGACTCCTGCCGGTCGCTGGTCGATGCGGCGGTCGCCCGCTTCGGCGGCGTCGATATCCTGGTCCAGAACGGCCACGATCCGGGCGACTGGTCCTCGGTCGAGGACGCCGATCCCGAGCATTGGCGCAAGGTGATGGAGACCAACCTGTTCGGCGCTCTCCATCTTTACCAAGCCTGTCTTCCTTCGATGAAGGAACGGGGCGACGGGCGCATCGTCTTCGTCAATTCGGGCGCCGCCAACAACCGGGCGCCGCAGGGTCTCTCGGCCTATGCCGCGTCGAAGGCGGCCCTGGCCGCGCTGGTGCGCTCGATCGCGCTGGAAAACGGGCGCTACGGCATACGCTGCAACAGCGCGCATATGGGCGTGATCGACGGCGGCAATGTCCGCCCCTGGTTCAAGGCGATGGCCGAGCAGAAAGGCCAGAGCCTGGAGCAGTACATGGACGAATATTACGACGCCAACCTGCCGCTCAGATACGTGCCGACGCCCAAGGAATGCGCCGGCACGGTGATCTGGCTGGTCTCGGACCTCGCCCGCGTGGTCACCGGCCAGGCAGTGTCGTGCAACGGCGGCGAATGGTTCGCGAAATAACCGGTGGTTTGCGAGTAACCGATAGGGGGAAGACATCATGGCCAAGCGGCAGGCGCCTTTTCGCGTCATCCAGTGGGGCACCGGCGCGGTGGGCAAATATTGCATCCAGCGCACGATCGAATCGCCGCACCTGAAGCAGGTCGGCGCCCGCGTCTTCTCCGACGCCAAGGACGGCAAGGATGTGGGCGAGATCGCCCATCTGGCCCCGACCGGCGTCAAGGCGGTGATGGACAAGCAGGCGGTCTATGATGCCGATGCCGACATCGTCCTCTACACGCCGCTGATCGTCGACCTGGACGATATCTGCGCCATCCTGGCCTCCGGCAAGGACCTGATCACGCCCTCCGGCTTCGTCTTCCTGAAGGACCAGGCGGTGCTGGACCGGATCAACGCGGCCTGCGCCGAGGGCGGCTCGACCATGTATGCCGCCGGCATCCATCCGGGTTTCGCCGGCGACCGGGTGCCGCTGGTGCTGTCGGCGCTGTGCCGAAACATCCGCAAGGTGACGGTCTATGAGCTGGTCAGCATGGCCGACATGACCGAGAGCCCGGACCTGATCTTCGGCTATCTGGGCTTCAACATGGATGCCGAGACCGCGGGCAAGACCCCGCCGCCGCTGCTCGCCACCATGAGCACGATCTTCAAGGAATCGATGCAGATGCTGGCCGCCGGCCTCGGCTTCGAGATCGAGAGCTTCCGCACCAGCCACGAATATGCGCTGACCACCGAAGACAGCTACACGACGCCCGGTCTCATCCCGAAAGGCCATGTCGGCGGCCAGCATTTCAACTACGAGGCGCTGGTCGGCGACCGCACGGTGATCGAGTTCAAGACCTATTGGCGGATGGCCGACAAGCTGACCCCGGCCTGGGACCAGCCGATGAAGGGCCTGACCTATGTGGTCGAGATCGACGGCGACCCAGGCGTGCGCTGCGTGTTCGAACCGGTGGGCGAGCGCCCGGCCGAGCTCGGGCTGATCTGGACCGCGGCCCTGGTGATGAACGCCATTCCGGAGGTCTGCGAGGCCCCACCGGGCTTCAAGACGACGCTCGATCTGCCGCTGATCGCGGCCAAGAGCGCGGTGCACTTCACGTGACCTACCGCGTCATCCAATGGGGCACCGGCAGCGTCGGCAAGCTGGCGCTGCGCGAGGTGCTGAAGAACCCGGAATTCACGCTTGCCGGGGTCAAGGTCTATGGCGACGGCAAGGTGGGCAAGGATGCCGGGGAGCTGTGCGGCATGCCTGCGACCGGCATCGTCGCGGCCAAGGACCCGGCGGTGACGAAGGGCGATACCATCCTCTACTGCCCGATCGTCGCCGACTATGACGAGATCGCCCGGCTGCTCCGTGCCGGGGCCAATGTCGTGACCACGGCCAGCAATGTCTACCCACAGTTCTATGGGCCGGGTGTCTACGACAAGATCAACGATGCGGCCGTT
>CAZNNJ010000806.1:0-2812 GCA_964574305.1 uncultured Rhodospirillales bacterium
AGAACAGCCCGTCGACATCCGCGAGCCCCAGCCCCGCCTGATTGAGCGCCGCCATGGTGGCCATCGCCGCCAGGTCCGACGCCTCGAACCCCGGCGACTTGCCGAGCCCGGCCGTCGCCGCGCCGACGATCGCGGTCCTGCCGCGTGGGAAAGACTCAGCCATTCCGGTTGGCTCCCGCCGGTTCGAAGACGATCACGGGCTCGCCGTCCTGGGTGACGATCTTGGCGCGCACCGCCATGCCGATCCGGACGGCATCGGGCGCGATGCCCTCGACCCGGCTCATCATCCGCGGCCCCTCCGCCAGATCGATCAGCGCCACGTTATAGCTGGGCTCGGGCGGCTTCTTGCGGACGACGGTGGTCGAATAGACCGTCCCCAGCCCCGAAGCCTCGACCCATTCCAGGTCGCGCGCGCCGGTGCCGGGGGCAATCGCGCGGGGATAGAAAACATACTGCCCGCTGGCGCGGCTGCGCTGGATCATGAAGCGGCCCTCGGCCAGGAAGCGCTGGAAATCGGCGTCGGGGCGGATGTCTGTCATCGGCAGGTCAGTTCCCGGTGAAGAGCGGCGGGCGCTTTTCCATGAAGGCCCGCGCGCCTTCCTTGAAATCCTCGGTCCGCACCAGCAGCGGCTGGATGGTGGCCTCGAGATCGAGCGCCTGGTCGAAGGTCTGGCCGGCCGCGGCGGCGAACTGGCGCTTGGCCGCCGAAAGCGCGATGGTCGGGCCCTTGGCGAAGTCGCGCGCCAGCTCCATCGCCTTGGGCAGCACCTCGGCGGCCGGCAGGGCATAGAGCGCCAGACCCAGCTCCCGCGCCTCGGTCCCGCGCACGAAGCGGCCGGAATAGATGATCTCCTTGGCGCGCTGGATGCCGAGATAGCGGGTCAGCAGGAAGGCCGCGCCCCCGTCCGGCGCCAGGCCGATATGGCGGAAGGCGAACTGGAAGCGGGCATCCTCGGACGCGACGACGATGTCGCTCTGCAGCGCCAGGCTCCACGATGCGCCCATGCACACGCCGGTGACGGCGGCGATCACCGGCTTGGCCGTGGCGGCGACGGCGCGCGACATGCGGTGCTGGTTGCGCCTCTTCGCCATCGAGCCGCGCACCCCGCCGGTGCCCATCTCGGTGATGTCCGCGCCCGCGCTGAAATCCGGGCCGGCGCCGGTCAGGACCACGGCGCGGATCGCGTTGTCGTCCTGCGCCCGCTCGAAGACACGCGTGATCTCCTCGCGCATGGCGAGGGTGACGGCGTTCTTTCGTTCCGGCCGGTTGATCGTGACGACCGCGACACCGTCTTCGACGGCAAGATCGATGGACATGGGCAGCTCCCTCTCCTGCGGGGCTCGACTTCGATAACATCGGGGTCGAGAATATGACGATAGGCGGTCAGGGAGGGTTTCGGCCATATCACGGCTGCGATACGCGCCGGAAAGGCCGGGTCGGCGGCTTGTCATAAGAAGCGCCGCGCGCAATGTCGGGGGGCGGACGAGGGGCGCCACGCTTTCGACCTTCCGGGGGCGCCGCATCGTTCGCAAGGGGATTGGAGAGCAATCATGACCGACCGCTATGCCGCCTTCGATCGCCTGCTGTTCGATCGCCCGGCCCAGCATGTGCTGAGGGTCAAGATCAACAATCCCGACAAGATGAACGCGCTCGACGTGCGCGCGCACCGCCAGATGGAGACGGTCTGGGCCGCCATCGACGCCGACCCCGAGACACGCGCCGTCATCGTGACCGGCGCCGGCCGGGGCTTTTGCGCCGGCGCGGCGATCGAGGGCATCCCGACCGATCCGCCCGACCCGCACGAGCAATACTGCACCTCGTTCCGCGAGGCGACCAACCTGGTCCAGGCGCTGGTTAATATGCGCAAGCCGCTCGTCTCCGCCATCAACGGGCCTGCCGTCGGCGCCGGGCTCGCGCTCGCGCTGCTCGCCGATATCCCGATCGCCGCCAAGACCGCCAGGCTCTTGGACGGGCATGTGCGCATCGGCGTCACCGCCGGCGACCATGCCGCGATCATCTGGCCGCTGCTGTGCGGCATGGCGAAGTCGAAATATTTCCTGCTGACCAACGAACCGATGACCGGCGAGGAAGCCGAGCGCCACAATCTGGTCGCGCTGGCGGTCGATGCCGACCAGCTGGAGGCCAAGTCGATCGAGGTCGCGACCAAGCTGGCCAAATCCGCGCCCACGGCACTGCGCATGACGAAATACGTACTCAATCACTGGCTGCGCCAGAACCAGGCAATCTTCGACCTGTCCGCCGCCTTCGAGATGGCCAACGTGTCGAGCGGCGAGGCCCAGGAGGCGATCCGGGCGCTGAACAGCAAGACCGAGGCCGTGTTCGATGCCGACAGCAAGTTCTGACCGCCACATGGCAGCCGGGGGCCGCAATTGAGCCAGGACGAATCCGATCTCAAGGCGCTGCGCGACGGCGTCCGCGACGTGCTGGACGCGGAAGCCTCGCGCGAGCGCGTCCAGCGCTTCGTCGCCTCCGGCCAGCCGTTCGAGCCCGGGCTGTGGGCCAAGGCCGCCGAGCTCGGCTGGCCGGCGCTGACGGTTGCCGAGGAACATGGCGGGCTGGGCCTCGATTTCGCCGCCCTGGCGATCCTCTATGAAGAGCTTGGCCGCTGCGTCGCCCCCCTGCCGCTGGTCGGCACCATGCTGGTCGCCGAGGCGCTGGCGCAGGCCGGCTCGGCCGAGCAGCAGGCCACATGGCTGCCGCGCATCGCATCGGGCGAAGTCCCGGCCGCCCTCGCCGTCGATTGCCCGGCTTCCGCCGGCACGGTCCGCCTGTCGGGCGGCGGCGACCGGC
>CAZNNJ010000807.1:0-2800 GCA_964574305.1 uncultured Rhodospirillales bacterium
AGCGTGGGGGGCCGGGCGGGGGGGGGAGGGCACGCCGGGTGGCTGGCGGGGGCGCTGCTCCATATCGGCTTGCTTTGGCTGATCCTTCCCTAAATGATAAACCGAACCGAGCCGATCCCGAGCGATACGCTGGACGTCGCGATCGCGCCCCCCGTACCCGCGCCAAAGCCCAAACCCATTCGCACGCCGGCAGCACGTAGCGCCGAAACGAATTCGTCCGCCGGGCGGCCTCACTTTCAGCCGGCGCCGCGCCTGCCGCGCGTGCCCCAGCCGCCACGCCTTACGCCGCCGGCCCCGTTGGTGCAAAAACCGCCGATGGTGTTGCCGGCCGCGTCCGCCCCCACCGCGTCCAGACAGGCCGCGGCCGGCGCGCCAGGCAACGGTTCGGGCAGCGGTAATGGCGCCGGCGCCGGGAATGGAAGCCAAGACGGCAACGATTATCTCATCCGGCTGAAGGCCTATATCGACGCGCGCAAGAGCGGGGCCAGGCACCGGACACCCCGCGACGCCGACGTGGTGCTCGTCCTGGACCCGGATGGAATATTGACCGACATAAGCGTCGTTTCGAGTTCGGGCGATGCGTCGGTCGACGACGATATCGTGGTCCAGCTCAGACGGATGAGCCCGTTCCCGAAACCGCCTTCGGTCCTGTTCAGCGCATCGAAGCCACGCTTGCCGGTCGCGGACAAATGGATTTTCCCCCGGCCATAGCTACGTTCCGGGCAACCGTCGGGGGCCAACGCGGCCTGGTCCCCAACTCGGGCATCCGTGTGCCTGGCGCTCGGTGCCTGGCCTATTGCGCGGGACCGACGAAAGGACGCCCCTCCCGGTGCGCGGTGACGCGGGCCGACGGGAAATACGTCCCCGGCTTGTCGAAGCGGCGGGTTGTGGGCGCCGGATGAAAGACAGTGTCCGAATCGACCTTTTAATTGCGGTAATACGGCCGGAGACTGCTAACATCCGGTCAAACGGCTGGATTCGAAGGGGCAGGACCGTGAGGACGAATTTTACAAGCACCGATTACACAGTCGTCCTCAGGCTAGCCTTCAACCCCGTGGCCGGTCCGGACAGTTCAGGCTCCGTCATCGTGCCGACCACCGGAGGAACCCTGACCATCGACGGCACGGATTACACCGGTCTCAGCGGGGCGTGCACGCTGCCGGCGGAGCAGACGCCCGATCCCGGTAACATGTCGGCCGTCTATACCGGCACCTTCGTCCTCGCCATCGCGCCCGACACGACCGCCGCCTTGTCGGGATCGGTCACCGGGTCGTTCGACTCCGACGGGATCTTTCACCCGCAGAGCTTTACCGGCGTGTCGCTCGGCCCCCCGGTCGGCAGCCCGGAAGGCAGCCTCACACTGCTGCCGCCGTCGCCCGATCAATTCGAGGTTGCCCAGGGCCCGGATTCGGTGATCATAACACCGCGATAGCTATCCGCAGATCACCCCACGGGCGGTAACCCCACTTTTCCCCACATCCTTGAGCCGCTCGAGCCGGCGCAGGCTGCCGCGATCCTTCAGCGGCGATGCCGGACCGGCCGCGCGCTGCAGTATCGCGGCGCCGGCTTCCCACGCTGTGCGCGCTTGGGCAGTGTCGCCGAGAAGCGCCGCCCGATCGCCGCGCATCAATTGCCCCTGCGCCGCGGCGAGGGTCAACCCGGCGTCGGACGGCGCGGCGTCGGACAGTGCCTTCAGGCGTTCGGATTCCACCGCGACCGGTTCGAGCGCCGTGCCGCAGAGGGCGGTCCCGGAGGCCGAAAGCGCGGCGGCGCGGATTTTCAACAGGCGCGCATTGCCGAGCAAAGGCCCGTTCCAGCCGCCGTTCGATGGCGACATATCGACCAGCTTTTCCGCCAGTGCGGTGGCTTCAGCTGCCGCATGCGATGCCTGCGGGAAATGTCCGTTCGCAAGCTCGGCGTTTCCCTGAACCGTCAGCGCACCGGCCAGGTCCTCGATCATGCCGGCTTTGCCCGCATCATCGGATAGCGACGTACGCGCGGCGTCGACCGCCTGCCGTGCCAGATCGAGCGCAGCTTGGTCCTGCCCTACCTGCAGCAGGGCAGAGGCCTGCTTCATCCTGCTTTCGGTCAGGCCGGCGGAGGCGGCCAGGTCATCCGGACTCGCGGCGAGCAAGGTGCGGTAGGCCTTGTCCTCATCCTGACGGTCGCGCAGGGCCGCGTCGTCGTCCCCGTTCAGCTCCGCCGCCTCGGCGGCCCAGGCAAGCGTCAGGGCAAGATCGAACCAGGCCTGCCGATCGTTGGGCGTCTTGCCCACGACATCGTGCTTGATCGCCAAGGCCCGTTGCAGATTGGCGATCGCGGGTACGAACTTGCGCTGCTTCAGCTGGATGACGGCCAGATTGGTGAGCGCCGAGCTCTGCTCGCCCAGCGCGCTGTTGTCGTTTTCACGCAAGACGACGAGATGCGTCGTCAGCCTCACGGCTTCCTGCATATCCGCTTCGGCGGCGGCCATCGTGCCGTGCTCGAGGTCGATCATGCCGAGCCGCTGCAGGCTTGTCGCCTGCGTCGATATCAAGGCCGGGTTGTTCGGGTCCGACGCCAGAAGCTTGCCGTTCGCGGCGGCGGATTCCTTGTAGAGATGTTCCGACACCTCGGCATGGCCGCGATCCTCCTCGATCGCGCCCAGCAGATCGAGCACCCGCGCGCGCCGCCCGAGTGCATCGGGGGCCATCCCGTGCTGGGCCTGGACGTCGTAATAGCCCTTCACCCGATCGGCGATGACGCCCAGCACTTCGAGCTACCACTTTGATTGCAGCTTTCTGCCCACACCGCCGTGACC
>CAZNNJ010000808.1:0-2786 GCA_964574305.1 uncultured Rhodospirillales bacterium
CTCGGTGCATAGCTGGCTATCGTTCTTTTCTTCAACGCGCCGCGGGTACAGTTCCCCGCGATTCCTTCGTGTTCAAGATGCCAGCATCCTGTCGTCGGGCTGCGACTCGCTATTGTAAACTATGGCTCACCAACTCTTCTCAATCCAGAGGTCTCATCATCGCGCACTGCCTGCATCGGTGTACGCCATGTTCGAACGACACCGGACTGTCTGCGTTTAAGCGGATCGCCGACGGGTCCAGATAAGCTGAGCCGTTTCGCGATCCTCGGACACGAAAAGCGCTCCGCTAAGCGGCGCAATCAACCCTGGGTCATCGAGTTTCACGCGCAAATACTCCCTGGGATGCCCGCCTGTCGATCGTTCCTCCCAGGCCTCGCCGATCCGCGCGTTACCCAAGACGACATGGAAAACGGGGGCGTTTTCACCGGTCCGGTTATCGTTCGGCACCAGTCGCACCTTGGCATTGATCGACAATGTCCGGATGGCGCCGGCCCATCCTCCGTCTTTCGCCGGCGTGAACGTGCCAATTACCGCCATGGCTCACACCTCTTTTCCGGCCGTGCCGGATGCTGGAGTGGGCTCTTGCCGAGCCAGTTTGGCGGTTGACGTACTGCCTGTCGCAGCCGCGCCGACTCTTCGCGCCCTGGCAAATTCGCGGTCGCCGTCCAGAAATGCCTCGAGCATGAACGGAATCAGTTCGGCCACGGGCTCATCCTCGCCGTACGTCGTGCGATAGACTTCGGCGTATTGACGAAGCGCGGCATTCAGGTTCGAGGACACTGTGATCGTGATCTTCGCCGAAGTCCGATCCGGCAGCTTGCCGAGCTTGAGATCAGGCATGATCAATACCTCTCATTCCTTGTAGGCCCGAAGGATCAAGTCATATGCCGACTGTGAAACTATGCCGAGTTCTGGCTGCATCTGGGCTTCTCCTATGCTATACTTGGCGAAATCAGTCGGCATAGTCTTGTCCAATCGGAACCCGCCGACGCGGTTCTTGTCTATGAACAGAGCAGATCGAAAGAGGCGCTCTCGGCTCCGGGTCGAGGGCCCGTTGGCTCCTTATTTCGAGCCGTATTCCGACTATCTCGCTGACCGGGGCTATTCGCAGGTCGCGTATTGGAAGAAGACCTTCCTCGTCAGTGAGTTCAGCCGGTGGTTGGCGGGTGAGAAGATCGCCGCCAGCGCGATCACGGCCGACCATGCAGCAGCGTTCTTGCGCCATAACGCCGAGTGCCGGCGTCCCAAAGCAGGCGATCCGACCACGCTCGCCGGCATAACTGGCTGGCTCCAGGAAAACGGCATCATCGACGCCAAGCTGCCCGCTTTGCCCGAACCGTCCGCGATCGATCGGATGTTGGAGGACTACAGGGCTTATCTCCACGAAGACCGCGGCCTCGCATCGACGACGATCGAGAATTACGCCGGATATGTGAGACGATTTTTGGCGGAAATGTGCGGTGCGGAGGACCTGAAACTCGGCGCCATGCGGGCCAGCCAGATTACGGATTATGTTCGGCGCAACGCGCCGCAGGACCGTACCTTTGCGTCGGCAAAGGACACCGTCACGGCGCTGCGTTCGTTCTTCCGTTTTGCCCGGTATCGCGACTACATCCAGACGGATCTCGCAGCGGCCGTCCCCAGCGTCGCGGGATGGTCGATGGCGTCGATTCCCAGAGCGATGCCGGCTGAGTGCGTTCGCCGGCTTCTGGACGACAGCAAAACCTGGCGCACGCCGACGGGGCTGCGCAACCGGGCCATCCTGTTGCTGCTCGCCCGTCTGGGGTTGCGCGCCAAGGAAATCGTCGGCCTTGAGCTCAGGGATATCGACTGGCCGGAGGGACGCCTGAGCATACATAGCAAAGGCCGCCAGGAGCGGCCGCTGCCGTTGCCGCATGATGTTGGCAAGGCGATCGCGTCCTATCTGAAAGACGGGCGACCGCAAGCGGCGTGTCGCAAGGTGTTTTTGCGCGCGCATGCGCCGTTCGACGGGCTGAAGGGGAGCAGCGACATCGGCCAGATCGTCCGGCGCGCGATCCGTCGCGCCGGAATGGCGCTCGACGTCACCGGCGCGCATCAGCTTCGTCATGCCCTTGCCGTCGACATGCTGCGCCAGGGGGCATCACTGACGGAAATCGGCCAGGTGCTGCGCCATCGCACCCCTGAGGCCACGCGGCGGTATGCAAAGGTGGATATCGAAGGCTTGCGCGAAGTTGCCCTGCCATGGCCGGTGGCGTTGCCATGACCAGCGTGCGTGCAGGCGTGTCCGAGTATCTGGAGCTGCGCCGTTCCCTTGGCTTCCGGCTGAAGAAGGATGAGCGGCTGCTTGCCGATTTTGCCGACTTCATGGACCGGCGCCATGCTGCGCACATCACGGCGAAGCTGGCGGTGAAGTGGGCGCAGCAGCCGGCATCGACCAGCGCGAACTATCAGGCTGGCCGGCTGCGGGCGGTGCGCAGCTTCGCCCGCTATCGCATCCTGAGCGATCCCCGCACCGAAATACCCGCCACGGATCTGCTGCCGCGACAGAGAAGCGCCTTCCGGCCCCATATCTTCAGCCATGAGGAGATCACACGCCTCCTGGCGGCATGCCTGCGGCGGCGGCGGGGCGCCAAGCCGATCTCGCGCTGGTCGCGCTATACGATCTTCGGCCTGCTCAGCCTCCCCGGGATGCCCGTCGGCCAGGCCCTGAAGCTGTATCCCGGAGACGGCCATCCCGGTCGCGGGGTTCCCCCCATCCCGCAACCGAAAGTCGGAAAAACCCGGCGTTGCCCGGTTCAATGCAA
>CAZNNJ010000809.1:0-2771 GCA_964574305.1 uncultured Rhodospirillales bacterium
TGGCTGCTGAAGAACCATCGCGACCTGGTGAATGCCGAGTTCGTCATCAATCCGGACTCCGGCTATGGCGGCGAGAAGGACGGCAGGAAGCTGTATCTGGGCGTCCAGACCAGCGAGAAGCAATACATGACTTTCGGCTGGGAGGCGCACGACAAGGGCGGCCACAGCCCCGAGCCGACGCCGGCCAACCCGATCTTTCACATGGCGGCGGCGCTGGACCGGCTGGCGCATTACCGCTTTCCGGTGCATCTGACCGACACCAGCCGGAAATATTTCGCCGGCCGCGCCAGGCTGGCGACCGGGCAGGATCGGGCCGACCTCCAGTCGATGGCCGGCCAAGGGCCCGACCATGCGCCCGACCCGGCGGCGATCGAGCGCCTGAGCCAGGTGGTTGAGACCAACATCATGCTGCGCTCGACCTGTGTCGCCACCCAGTTCGACGGCGGCCGCAGCGAAAGCGCCCTGCCCGAGATCGCCAAGGCGGTGATCCAGTGCCGCATCATCCCGGGCGAGACCCAGGCCCAGGTGGAGAAGACCCTGACCGATATCGCCGCCGACCCGGCGATCAAGCTCTCGGTGATCTATCCGCCGGATGTCAGCCCGGAATCGCCGCTCGATCCCCGGATCATGGGTGAGGTCGAGAAGCTGGCCAAGGAGATGTGGCCGGGTGTGCTGGTGGTTCCGGAAATGTCGCCGGGCGCCTCCGACAGCGCCTTCACCCGCGCCGCCGGGCTGCCCAGCTATGGTGTCGACGGCGTCTTCCAGCAGATCGACGATAGCCGCGCCCACGGCCGCGACGAGCGGATCGGCATCGACGCCTTCAACCAGGAGCTGGATTTCAGCTATCGGCTGATGAAGGACCTGGGCACGTTGAAATAGAGCCCGGACATGAAAAGGGCGCCGGCTTTGCGGCCGGCGCCCTTTTTGTTGTGTCTGCGCCTAGAACTTCTGACCCAGCTTGACCCCGAAGGTGAAGGGCTGGACCGTCACGATATAGACGTTGGGGTGGTTGATGCAGGCGCCGCCGCATTCGACGTAGCGATAGACCTCTCCCCGTGAATCGAACAGATTCTTGAAGAAGACGCTGGCGCTTGTATCGCCCCGCGTGATGCCGGCAGACAGGTCGAACGTCACATAGGCGGGCATAGAACCGATCTGGTCCCTGGGCGGCAGGAGGAAACCCTGGGCGGTCGCGGAATTGGTATAAAGCGCCCGCAGATCGGATGTCCGGCGGCCCTCGAAGACCGTCGAGGCTTGAATGAAGCCGGACATCGAATCGGAGATGTCGGCCTCGTACCGGCCGGTGACGTTGAAGCTGACTGGCGGCGTGACCGGCAGCGGCGTGCCGGCGAGCGTCCAGAAACCGCCGGCGCATTTCTGGTTGGCATCGGTCGGAGCGGCGATCGTGGAGCACACGCTCTTCGTCAGCTCGGAATTGATGAAGCTGCCGGCGCCGGACAGCGTCAGGTTCGGCGTAACCGCCCAGGTCAGGTCGGTTTCGAGTCCGCGCACCGTCGCGGCCCCGGCGTTGGCGATCTGGGTCAGGCTGTTCGGACCCAGGAAGGAGAATTGGAAATTATCCCAGTTTTCCCAGAACAGGGCGCCGTTCCAGCGGATTTCCCCGTTGTTCCAGGTCGTCTTCCAGCCGATCTCGTAATTGTACAGCATGTCCGACGTATAGGGCGGCAGATCACCGCGCCGGTTCACGCCGCCTGGCCGATAGCCGCTCGAGACCGTGCCATAGACCATGTGGTCGCTGTCGAACTTGTATTGCAGACTGGCCTTGAAGGTGGCGTTCACCTCCTCGACCGTCTTGTCCAGGTTGGCGCACGGCGCATCCTCGAAGTTATTGCCCTGGATAAAGCATGTCGCCTGGCCTGTATGGGAGCTGAAGCCCGAGCCGAAGCCGTAGAAGCCGTAGAGGGAATTGCGCGTCTCGAAGACGCGGACGCCGCCGGTGAGGGTCCATTGGTCGTCGATATCGTATGACGCCTGCCCGAACGCCGCGAGGTCGCGGTCGACGCGCTGCTGCTGCGTCAGCCAGATGGTGCCGGGGAAGTCGGGAACGCTGATATTCGTGCCGATCCCGTCGATTTTGTAATCCTGATGGATCTTGTGGCCTTGCCGCTCGAAGAAGAGGCCGGCGACGAAGCGGAACCGATCCTCGGTCGGCGAGGCGATGCGCAGCTCCTGGGTCATCTTGGTGAAATGGTCACGGCCGATGATGCGCTGGGACGGATTGACCTGATGGCCGGCATTGTCGGTGAAGTAAGACGGGAAGTTTATATTCACCGTGCCGTGCACGGCGTTGTGATAGGAGGCGGTATAGGCTGCCGTGTAGTCCGAATAGTCTCCGTTGGTCTGCTGGCCGCGATCGAAATAGCCGCCGGAATAGGTGAGGTCGAAGTCGCCGATCTTGCCCTGGATAGTAAGCGCGGCCTGGGCCCAGGAATCCTGGGTATTGTCGGGATAGAACTGCGTGACCTTGAGGTCGCCGGCGCGCGGATTGAAGCCGAAGACGCCGGTCGAGCGAAGCTCCTGCCCGATCAGCTGGGTTGTCACCGTCCAGTTGTCGTCGAGATTGACACCCAACGCGGCACGGCCGCCGTAGCTCTGGACGCCGTTGAAATTGTCCTTAACCAAACTGGCATTGTCGAGAAGGATGCCGGGGGCGCCGTTATAGGTCCGGGTCGCATGGACATTGTCGATATAACCGGGATCGCCCTCCTCGAAGCCGACCAGACGGATCGCAACCCTGTCGGACAGCGGGG
>CAZNNJ010000810.1:0-2278 GCA_964574305.1 uncultured Rhodospirillales bacterium
GATCGTCGCCGTTGGCACCACCAGCCTGCGTCTGCTCGAAAGCGCGGCCGGCGACGATGGCCTGGTCCGCCCGTTCGCCGGAACGACCTCGATCTTCATTACGCCCGGCTATTGCTTCAAGGCCGCGGACCAGCTGCTGACCAATTTCCATTTGCCGCGCTCAACCTTGTTCATGCTGGTCTCGGCCTTTGCCGGGCTGGAACGGATGAAATCGGCCTACCAACACGCGATCGCTTCAGGCTATCGCTTCTATTCCTATGGCGATTGTTGCCTCCTGGAGCCGCAAATTGGCTGAGTTCGGATTTTCACTGCTGGTCCAGGACGGCGGCGCGCGGCGCGGCCGGGTCAAGACGGCGCACGGCACGTTCGAGACACCGGCTTTCATGCCGGTCGGCACCGCCGGCACTGTCAAAGGCATGCTGCCCCAGGCGGTGGCGGAGACCGGGGCCGGGATCCTGCTCGGCAATACCTATCACCTGATGCTGCGCCCCGGCGCCGAGCGGGTCGAGCGGCTGGGCGGGTTGCATAAGATGATGGGCTGGGACCGGCCGATCCTGACCGATTCCGGCGGCTTCCAGGTCATGTCGCTGACGGGCTTGCGCAAGCTGACCGAGGAGTGCGTCATCTTCCGCTCCCATGTCGACGGGTCGGAGCATCGGCTCAGCCCTGAGCGGTCGATGGATATCCAGCGCATGCTGGATGCCAACATCACCATGGCGCTCGACGAATGCACGCCACACCCCGCGACCCACGCCCAGACCGACAAGTCGCTGGGTCTCTCCATGCGCTGGGCCGAACGATCGAAGGCCGCGTTCGTGCGGCGGCCGGGCTATGGCCTGTTCGGCATCGTCCAGGGCGGCGTCTATCTCGATTTGCGCACCCGCTCGACGGCCGAGCTCACCGGCATCGGTTTCGACGGCTATGCGATCGGCGGCCTGGCGGTGGGCGAGGGGCAGGCGGTGATGTTCCAGGTGCTGGATCACACCGCCCCGCAGCTGCCGGCTGACCAGCCGCGTTATCTGATGGGCGTCGGCACGCCGGCCGATCTGGTCGGCGGCGTCGCGCGCGGCATCGACATGTTCGATTGCGTGATGCCGACCCGCTCCGGCCGCACCGGCCAGGCCTTCACCGCGCGCGGCAAAGTCAATCTGCGCAATGCCCGGCATCAGGACGACCTGAGACCCCTGCAGGAGAGCTGCCGCTGCCCGGCTTGCAGCCAGTTCAGCCGGGGTTATCTTCACCATTTGCAGCGGACCGGCGAGATGCTGGGCGCGATCCTGCTCACCTGGCACAATCTGACCTATTATCAGGATCTGATGGCCGGGATGCGACAGGCGATCGAGGCCGGCGATTTCGCCGATTTCGCCGCCGCGTTCCATGCGGAGCAGGCGCTTGGCGATATTCCACCGCTTTAAGGGCTGATCATGACTGAAACGATCTATAGCCGCCTGACCCAACTCGGCGCCAAGACTGCGATCCCGGACTCGCCCGAGGCGGCGGTGCTGGAGAAGGTGCCCAATCCCGAGCCGGGCATGACCTATCTCGTCCGCTTCGTCGCGCCGGAATTCACCACCCTCTGCCCGATGACCGGCCAGCCGGATTTCGCCCATCTGGTGATCGACTATGTGCCCGGTCCGTCCCTGGTCGAGAGCAAGTCGCTGAAGCTGTTCCTGACATCGTTCCGCAACCATGGCGGCTTCCATGAGGCCACCACGCTCGCCATCGCCAAGCGGCTGGTCGCCGAGATCAGCCCGGAATGGCTCCGCATCGGCGGCTACTGGTATCCGCGCGGCGGCATCCCGATCGACGTCTTCTACCAGACCGGCGAGCCGCCCGCGGGCGTGTGGCTGCCTGATCCCGGCGTCGCGCCCTACCGCGGCCGCGGCTGAACATAGATGAGCACCGAAATCCGCGAGGCGATCCGCGCCGAGGCCCTGGCAATGGGGTTTGACGCTGTCGGCTTTGCCGAAGCTCATCTGTCCGAGCAGGCCCGGGCCGATCTCAGCGAATATCTGGCGCGCGGCTACCATGGCGACATGGGCTGGCTCGCCGCCAATGCGGCCAGGCGCGGCGACCCGCAAACCCTGTGGTCCGAGGCGCGCACCGTTGTCGTGCTCGGCATCAATTACGGCAGCGAAGGCGATCCGCTCGCCGCTGGAGCCGACCGGGAACGCGGCGCCATTTCGGTCTATGCTCGCGGCCGCGACTATCACGACACGCTGAAGTCGCGGCTGAAGGCGCTGGCGCGCTGGATTGCGGCGCGCTGGCCGGGCGAGCT
>CAZNNJ010000810.1:2288-2748 GCA_964574305.1 uncultured Rhodospirillales bacterium
GGGTCGGGGTTGGGTTCGATGCTTATTTCGCGGCCGGCAGCCACGGCGGGATGGATTGGCTGGCGCGCGAGCCGGAACGGCGCCGTCATCCGAACGGCCTGTGGCCCGAGGCGCGGTCGGTAATCGTGCTGGGAATGAATTACGGTCCCGAGACCGATCCGCTGGGGGCGCTGGAACACCCTGACCGCCCCGCCGTCGCTTGCTACGCGCTGGGCAAGGATTATCACGACGTCGTCAAGAAACGGCTGAAGGAGATCGGCCGCTGGCTGGGTGAGGCGAGCGGGCAGCCGCTGAAGGTCTTCGTCGATACCGCGCCGGTGATGGAGAAGCCTCTGGCGCAGGCCGCCGGCGTCGGCTGGCAGGGCAAGCACACTAACCTGGTGTCGCGGGAGTTCGGCTCCTGGCTGTTCCTGGGTGAAATCTTCACCGCCGCCGAGCTGCCGCCGGACGAGCCCGAGAT
>CAZNNJ010000811.1:0-2744 GCA_964574305.1 uncultured Rhodospirillales bacterium
CTCTCACCTCAATGCGTGAAACCGCCGCGCCCGTACGAATCTGTGCACCTGCCGTAGTCGCCGATTTTGCTAACGCCTGAATCAGCGCGCCAAGGCCTCCACGAAAGACTGAAGCGGCCGACGTTGCCTGCCCATCGACGGCGGCCTGTATCAATAGTCCGATGCCGGTACCAGCCGACCATGGGCCGGCAAAAGTCCCAAAGATTCCGCGCGCTTGGATTGCCGCGCGCACCAATTCCGTTTCGAACCATTCTGCACTCAGATCCGCCACGGCCATTGGCGCCCACCGCAGAAGGCGGTACGCGTCTCGTTTAGGCAGCCCGCGAAAATTCGACGCAAGCTTGACCAGATTGAGGTAATCCTTCGTCGCGAGATGGTCCATGCCCGGCGGAGTCATTGAAAGCAACGGAGCAATGGCACGGCCCAACTTGTTGAAGGTTCCGTGAAACTCCAAATAACTACGGGAGTCATGCTGCGACAGCTGCTTCAATTCGCCGGCTGTCTGCTGGGAATCTTCGTAGATGCGCACGTGCTTCCCGTCGGGATGAAGTATCAGAGTTCGGATATCCGGTTTGATCGCTTCCAGACCTTGATTGTCCAGCATCTCGCGCGCAAGCGTCGGCAGAAGCGGACTAAGAGCATGAAGGACCGTGGGGCAGCGGAATCCGGGGTGAATTTCTTCGGTAACCGCCGTGCCCCCAACAACGTCCCGCCGCTCGAGCAGGAGTACCGACAAACCTGCTTTTGCCAGATAAAACCCTGCAGCCAGCCCATTGTGGCCCGCGCCGATGATGACGACGCGCTTCGGCTCCCTCGCCATCAGTTTTTCCACTCGCGAAGGATTTTCTTGGCCGCGTTCAGCCCCGAAGCTCCCATGATGCCGCCCCCAGGATGCGTGGCCGAGCCACACATATAAAGGTTGCGAATCGGCGTGCCGTACTGCGCCCAGCCGGGCACGGGGCGCAAAAAGAACAATTGTTCCAGCGAGAGTTCGCCCTGAAATATGTTGCCTTCCGACAGGCCGAATCGGCGCTCGATGTCCAACGGCGTGAGCACCTGACGATGAAGAATGGTGTTGCGCAAGTTCGGCGCGTATTCAGTGATCGTATCGATCACCATATTGCCGAACTCTTCGCGCTTCTCGTCCCAGTTTCCCTCTTTCAGGTGGTACGGCGCGTATTGCACAAAGCACGACATGACGTGCTTGCCCGGTGGGGCAACGGACGGATCCGTGAGGCTGGGGATCACGATGTCGATGTAGGGCCGCCGTGAGAACCGGCCGTACTTGGCCTCATCGTAAGCGCGTTCCATATATTCCACGCTGGGTGAAATCGAGATAGCGCCGCGCAAGTGTAGTCCCGCTCCAGCAAGGCAGGTGAAATCGGGCAGTGCATCGAGCGCCAGATTGACTTTGCCGGACGACCCGCGAAACTTATAACGCCCCACATCTTCGACGAAATCGGCAGGCAGATTTTCGGCGCCAGCCATTTTGATGAACGTCATGCGCGGATCGATGCCGGACGAAACAACTTTTGCCGGGATCTCATCGCCATTTTCCAGAACGACGCCTTTCGCCTCGCCGTTCCGAATCACGATCTTCGCTACAGGCGCCTCCGCGCGTATTTCTGCGCCCGCTTCGCGCGCAGCAGAGGCAATAGCATTGGAGATGCCGCCTGTTCCCCCGCGCACAAGTCCCCAGGAGCGGAATGCGCCATCGATTTCGCCCATGTAGTGGTGCAGTAGGACGTAGGCCGTTCCAGGCGATCGCACTCCGAGAAATGTGCCGATGATTCCTGAAGCCGACATCGTCGCCTTAAGAACATCCGTCTCGAACCACTGATCGAGAAATCCGGCGGCGCTCATGGTCATCAGTTGCACCTGGTTATATTTGTCCTCCGCGGGAAGCCGTTGAAATCGGCGAGCGATCGAGAGCAGATCTCTCAAGCCGCGCAAGGCGAGCGAGGTCGGATCGGGGGCGGTCATCGCCAGAATGGGTTTGACGAAGCGACCCATCTCCACCATCGCTTTACCGTATTCCTCGTAAGCTTCAGCATCGAGCCGCGAATGGCGGGCAATTTCGCGACGCGTCTTGGCATGATCGTTCACACGCCAGAGATAATCGCCATTCGGCATCGGCGTAAATGTTCCGTCCAGCGGCAGAATCTCCATCCCATGTCGCGGCAGATCCAACTCTCGTATGATCTCAGGACGCAATAGCGAGACGACATACGAAGCGACAGAAAATTTGAATCCTGGAAAAACCTCTTCTGTTACCGCTGCTCCGCCCAGCACGTGCCTTCGCTCACACACCAGAACTTTCTTGCCGGCGCGAGCGAGATAGGCAGCGTTCACCAGTCCGTTATGGCCGCCGCCAATGACAATTACGTCGTACTTCGAATTCATGGCTGCCGGATACTATACTGTCCCAATAATGCACACTCGCAGAACATTTCTGAAGATCGCCGGTCTCGCAGCGGCGCGACAGGCGCTGGGGCAAACGACTGTGACACCATCTACCAAATTCGTTGATACGCCGGTGCTCCGCATCGGCTACGAGGAGAGCGGCCCCTCACAAGGCTTTCCAATTGTCCTCCTCCACGGCTTTCCAGACGACGCCCACGCATTCGACGAGGTCACGCCTCCCCTTGCGAAAGCGGGGTACCGAACATTGGTTCCCTATCTAAGGGGATATGGACCAACTCGCTTCCGGGATCCGGCCCATCCGCGCATGGCCGAACAAGCGG
>CAZNNJ010000812.1:0-2737 GCA_964574305.1 uncultured Rhodospirillales bacterium
GGTAATTTCCGGGCGGGCGGCCGGGTCGGCCCGGCGGTTCGGCTTCCTGGGTGTCCGGCGGCGGGCGCGCGATCGGAAAGAATGCCGGAAACCCCGCCTCAGGACACCGACCTCGCCCGCGCGCTTGCCGCGTCGATGGGCTACTTCGTCGATTCGATCGAGGGGCTGCGCCAGCACTTTGGGCCGGCGGCGAGCCAGGGTACCGGACAGATTTTCCTGCGCGGCTACTGGCGCCCCGGCGACGGCGGCGAAGGCCATTTCCTGTGGGAGCCGACCAGCACCGCACAGGACGACGGCGGCGTGGTCGTCAGCCCGGCCGGCAACCACGACACCGGCCGCTGGGTGCGGATGACCCGCGGCGCCCTCGTCACCCCGCTCTGGTGGGGCGCGAAATTCGACGATGCGGCCGACGACAGCGCGCCGATCCAGGCGGCGATCGATTTCGCCGCCGCCACCGGCGGCGAGGTGCTGCTGCCGGCCGGCACCGCCAGGATCACCCGCCCGCTGACGCTGGCAGCCGCCCACGGCAACCATAGCGGCTTCCGCTTCGCCGGCCGCGGCAAGTTCGGCGACAGCGGCTCCTCGATGCGGGACGGCTCGGGCACGCTGCTCAAATATTACGGCGCGGCGAATTCGGCCGAGGCGATCCTGACGGTCGACCGCAGCCTCTGGCGTTTCACCACCATCGCCGATCTGAGCCTGCTCGCGGTCACGCCGTTCGCCGCCAAGTTCGGCATCCTGTTCGCCAGCACCGAGTTCTCCGCACACACGGTCGAGAGCGTGACGGTGGGCTTCGTGAAAGCAGCCTACGGCATCGTCAGGGGCAGCGGCGGCAATGGCGAGTTCACGTGTTTCCGTAATTGCAGTGCCGATCAGGTCGGCGTGTTCTTCTACAATAATTCCGGCCAGGCCTTCACCCAGCGCTTCGACCATTGCAGCTGCGGCCTGCTGCCGGGCGGCACCTATTTCGTGCTCGACATCGTCGCCGGCGTCTCGCCCGGCGGCGGGCTGATCGTCACCGATTTCGACGCCACCGGCGGCAACGCGGGCGACCCGAACCCGCCGACCAACACCACCCTGCTCCATGCCGGCGAAAGCATGGCCCCGGTCTCCTTCTCCGGCGGCCGGATCGAGCATCTAACCAGGCTGGTCGACTTGGCCCCCACCATCCTCGGCCTCAATATCGCGATCCGCGACATGGACATCACCGCCGATTGCGATCCGGCCCTGCCCAGGAACAAGGTCGGGTCATTCATCTCAGTGCGTAACAACCCAGCCATCATCTCGGTCAGCGACTGCTCCATCGGCGGGGCGCACGGGCATGAAGTCTTGGACATCGATGTCTCGAAATGCCGCGACAACGGCCCGACGATCCGTTTCGAACGCTGCATCTTCGGGGGCTTCCGCGAGGTGCCGAAGGTGATCGGCGCGCAGGAGGATAGCGCGACCACGATTCGCCTGACCGACTGTCGTGCCTCCGGCGTCACAGACGAGCACCGCCGACCGCTGAACTATGCGTGGGGCCTCTCGGAAACCGCCAATGCCGGGTCCAATACGCCCCGCATCATCCATGCGAGCTCTCCGCCCCGGAATGGCGTATGGCGGGCCGGCGACCAGGCGCTGAACCGGGAGCCCAAGGCCGGCGCATATGTGGGCTGGGTCTGCGTCACCGCCGGATCGCCGGGCGAATGGCGCCCGTTCGGGCTGATTGCATGAATCCGCGCGAGATCACCATCTTCGCCGGTGAGATCGAGGCTTTCGGCGGCGCCGAGCGCAGTCTGCTGGCGCTGTCGCGCTGGCTGCACGAGCGAAATATGCCGCATCGGCTGCTGCTCTATTACGACGATATCCACCTGTCGTTTTTCGCCAACCATCCGATCGATGTCATGACGTTGAACCCCGACCGGCACGTGATGCACAAGGTCGGGATGCTGCAGGCCTATTTCGAGGACGAGCCCAAGGATGCCCCCAAGCCGCTGATGTCGGGCATCCAGGCGGCGATGCATGCCAGCCTGGCGGGCATCAAGGGCTTCCACACGCTGATGCACGATACGCCGAGCCTGCTGGGTGAAGGGCCTTACACAATCAAAGACCAGATTCGCCGGATCGTCGCCAACCGGACGCTCAGGCGCGGCCTCAATTCCGGCGGCACCACCATCGTCAACAGCGAATATCTGAAGGCCGAGAGCAGGAAATTGTGGCGCCCGCCGGTCTCTATCGCCCGGATGGGCGGCCTCCCGGCCAAAAGCTTCCGGCGGCGCGTTCCCGGCCAGCAGTTCCGCCTGCTCAGCGTCTCGCGGGTTGAAGCCAACAAGCGGATCGACTGGGTGCTGGCCGGCCTGGCCGGGCTGGAGAAACGCCGGCCGCGGCTCAGCCAGCATGTCGACTGGATATTCGACATCGTCGGCGGCGGCTCGCTGATCGACCGGTTGTCCGAGATGGCGCGGACGCTGGGGCTGGAGGACCGTGTCGCCTTCCACGATTTCGTCGACGACCCCCATCTGGAAGCCTTTTACGACCGGGCCGACCTGTTCGTGATGCCGGCCCGCCAGGGCTATGGCATCCCCGCCGCCGAGGCGTTGAGCCGGGGTATTCCGGTGGTGGTGCATCGCGACTCCGGGATCAGCGACATATTGCTGGATACGTCCTGGGCAACGGTGATGGAGGGCGGCGAGGACAGCATGACGGAGGTGCTGGCCCGCGCGATCGGTTCGGTGCTGAACCGCGATCACTTCGA
>CAZNNJ010000813.1:0-2733 GCA_964574305.1 uncultured Rhodospirillales bacterium
CCGCGCCAGGCCGCCGTCGCGGCGATCTTCAAATTCACCGGCGATGCCGAAACCGCCCGCCGGCTGGTCGAGCTGCTGCCGCGCGTGCCGATTCCGCTGTCGTCCTCACCCGAGGCCGAGGACCGCGAGCGGCTGTTCCGCCGTTACGGGCTGCTGGTGATCATCGCCTGGCTGATGATCGCCATCGCTTTCATGATGTATAGCCAGAACGGCCATTCGCTGACGCCGACGGTCACCCCGGCCAGCGTCCCGATCACCCAGCACTGAAGCGCACCAGCGTAATCCGCGTGCGGCCGTAGTCGCGGCTGTCGACGGTCGTGAACCCCTCGGGAACCGTTTCCGGTTGGGCGCGATCCGCCTCGATCGCCGCGACAGCGTCCGGCCCGAGCCAGCCGGCGGCAGCCAATGCGCCGACCCCGCTCCCCCCCAGTCCCTGGCCATAGGGCGGGTCGAGCAGAATCAGATCGAAACGCTGCGCCGATTGCGGCGGCCTCGTGAGGTCGGCTAGGCGGAAATCGGCCCTTGCCATGAGGTCGAGTGCCGCCGCATTGCGCCGGACAAGGGCCAGCGCGTCGCGGTCCTTGTCGACGAACAGGGCAGACGCCGCGCCGCGCGACAGTGCCTCGAAGCCCAGCGCACCCGTGCCGGCGAACCCGTCCAGCACCCGCTTGCCGGCAAAGCCGCCCAGCCTGTGATCCAGGACGTTGAACAGCGATTCGCGAATTCGGTCGGAGGTCGGGCGGATGCGCTGATCGGCCGGAGCCTCGAGCCGCCGGCCCCTATGGCTGCCAGCGACGATTCGCATCGGCTTCGCGGTTTCGTTCCTGGCGCTTCACCTTGGCTGCCTCGGTCTCACCTTTGAGGTATTCGCCGAGCTGCTCCTTCAGCACCCGGCGGGGCACCTCGTCCACCGTGCCTTCCATCATCTTGCCGAGCTGGAACGGACCGTACGAGACGCGGATCAGCCGGTTGACGGTCAGGCCCAGCGCCTCCAGCACCCGGCGGATTTCGCGATTGCGCCCTTCGGTCAGCGCCATGGTCAGCCAGACATTGGCGCCCTGCTGCCGTTCGATCTCGGCCTCGATCGGGCCGTAAGCGACGCCCTCGACGGTGATTCCCTTCTTCAGCCGGTCGAGCCCGGCCTGATCGATCCGGCCGAAGGCGCGGACGCGGTAGCGCCTGACCCAGCCGGTGGCGGGCAATTCCAGGTGCCGCGCCAGGCCGCCATCGTTGGTCAGCAGCAGCAGCCCCTCGGACGTCAGATCCAGCCGGCCGACCGAGACGACGCGCGGCATCGAGGGCGGCAGGCGCTCGAAGATCGTCGCCCGGCCTTGCTCGTCGCGCGCCGTGGTGACCAGGCCCGACGGCTTGTAATAGCGCCAGAGCCGCGCCGGCTCGGCCTCGGGCAGGGGCTTGCCGTCGACGACGATCGTGTCGCCCGGCTTCACCACCACCGCGGGGCTGTCGAGCACCTTGCCGTTGACCGAGACGCGCCGGTCGGCGATCCAGCGTTCGGCGTCGCGGCGGGAGCACAGGCCGGCCCGCGCCATGCGCTTGGCGATGCGCTCGCCTTTGGCGATATCGTCGGTATCGGATTCGGTCATGATCGCCCTAGGGTAGGCCGGAGAGGCCCACCCGGTCTATGGGGGCTCAGCCTCGCTCGGCATCCTGCCCAGGCTTGCCCCATATCTCACGGGCCTTTTCATAGACGCCCTGGTCGTAGGAATACTCCACCGTGTTTCCGTCGGGGTCCTTGATGAAGCAGATATAGCCAATGTGCTTGGGCATCTGGGTCGGACCGAACGCCAGGCAGCCTTCCGCCCGCGCGCGCTCGGCGATCTCGTCGACCATCTCCTTGGAGGGCAGTTCGATGCCGATATGCGCGAACGGTCCCAGCGGCGGGTGAGGCGCTGGCGAAAACGGGTCGTGCCCCTCATAGAACTGACCGGCCACCAGGACGAAAGGCGACACGGCGTCGGAGGAATCGCCGATCCAGGCATTCTTGCCGTCCTCGTCCTCGTTCCTGGCAAGCAGGCGGAGGTGGGTGAAGCGTTCGTACCAGGCGATGGTCGCTTCCACGTCCTTCACGCAGAGCGCGATATGGGTCCAGGTCGGCCGCCTTGGGCCGATCGCATGGTTGGTCGAACTCGTCATCATGGCCTCCCCACAAATGCCGGCCGGGGCGATCCGCCAGGCAAATGTCCATGACGAGAGAATAGGGCGCAGTCGCGCCCGTCAGCTTGTCCCCGCGCGCATGATTTCATTCCTCGGCAGCGTGAGGCGGTTTCAGACGACCGGCCATTGCGACCGGTTCGGCAGCCCGGTCCGCGCAATGACGGCCAGGCCGGCCTGCCGGCCGTCCGCCAGGATCTTGGCCTCGTCGATGAGGGTGGCACGGCCGTCGTCGATGACCCTGACGCCGTCGATCCACACGCTGTGAACGCCGCCCGGCGGAGCGCTGATCGCCAGCTGCGCGACGCTGTCGAAGACCGGGCCCCATTCCGGACGGTCGGTATCGTGCAGGACGAAGTCGGCCTTCTTGCCGACCTCGAGCGAGCCGATGGAATCCGCCATGCCCATCCCGCGCGCACCGCCCAGCGTCGCCAGCTCAAGGATCGTGGTCGGCGGGAACAGGTCCTCGTCGCACCGTGCATCGCGGAACATGCTCGCCATCAGGCGGGCGGACGACAGGATGTCGGCGGCGACGCCGTCAGTGCCCAGCATGACATTGAC
>CAZNNJ010000814.1:0-2731 GCA_964574305.1 uncultured Rhodospirillales bacterium
CCGGTCGCGATATGCCAGCGCATTCGCTTTCGCCAGAGCGGCTGATCGCTGATCACTCCAGAGATCTAGCTCTCCGTTGGGCCGTCCAATGATGTTGCTCACTGTATAGCTGTTGTCGACCGCAGCGATCTGGCGACCTTTCTTTATAGTCGTTGAGTTATCCGCTGTGCGGAGCCTTCCGTCCAGCACGAGGGCGGTGCCGTCGGAGAAACGGTACGTACCGCCAGACACGATCAAAGACTGCAATCGACCCGTCGTGACGCGAATCGGAAATTGTTTGTCAATATCTCCCGCTTCGATTAGCGCGGCGCCCTGCACAATGCGAACCGCTATCCTGGATAGCTCCACTGAATCGAGCACGACCGTCGAGTTCTCACCAATCCGCAGGAACGAACCCGGATTCAAAAGTAACTCCACGTGGCTTTGTGGGCCAGTCTCGACCAGTGCGCCGGCCATGACTTGTTCCTGGACGCGGACATTCACCTGGCCATCAACGTAGTTGACCAGACCGGCTTTCGCCGAGACCATGTATTGCATCAAGAGAAAAATCGTAGCCAGCATAGTCAGCGACCCCGAGTGCTTATGCCTCATCCTCATAGCAGCTTTCAGGGGCCGACTCAAGAAAATCTTCGAGTCCGTAGGTAACGTTCAAAGGCAACGTTCAAACGTTCACTCCTGGACTGTGAAGTGTTAAGATGCTCCTAGTTTTTGAGGGCAATACTTTCCATCAGAAAGCGAGGAGCACATGAGTGAACGAATTTTTCCGTCATCGTCGGAAAGGCGGTCGTTTCTCACTCGTTTGAGCACCGGCGTCACGGCTTTTGCGGCTGCGATGGCGGGGAGCGGAGTGACTGGTTATGCTCAATCTTCGAGCGGGGCATCCTGGCAGCCGGAACGTCATGAGAAAGATGACTGGTTGGACAAGATCCCGGGCAAGCACCGGATGATATTTGACACGACCACCCCCGATGGTTTGGGGGATTCGCTTGCTTTTGCGAATAATTTCCTGCGCACGAACCGCAACGAGTATGGGCTTCAGAATAACGATCTGGCGGTCATTGTTGTCATGCGCCACCGGTCGACGGGATTTGCATATAACGATTCGATTTGGGCCAAGTACGGCGTCCAAATGTCGAAACGCGCCAATTTCGTCGATCCGAAGACTAAGGAAGCCCCTAAGATCAACCTGCTCAACGTGGCAAAGTACGACGTCGAGTTGCCGAACCGCGGCAACACAGTGGAATCGCTTACCAAACAAGGCGTGCACTTGGCCGTGTGCTCGGTGGCCACTCGCGGTATCGCGACCGCTGTTGCCGAGGCGACGGGGGGAAACGCAGATAATATCTTCAGCGAATTGGTGTCGAATCTGCTGAGTAGCAATGCCCACATGGTGCCTGCGGGAATCGTCGCTGTGAATCGTGCGCAAGAACACGGATATACCTTCGTAGGTGGATAAACAGTCCCCTCCTCGCAGAGGAGGGACGGCGCGAAGCGCGAGCCCGACAGGGCGAAGCCGGAATAGAAGACCGGCGAAATATTTCGCCGGGCTGACCACCCCGTCTGCGCTGTCGCTTCGCTTGGCGCATCCGTCCCCTCCTCTGCGAGGAGGGGACTACGCCTCAGTAATCACGTCCTTCCGTTTACTCCCTTCGCGCCCGTGGAGCTACGCATGCGCGCAATGGTCTTGTTCGAAACGAACACTTTCCTGAGAGAAACCCCGTTACCCGATCCCGCACCCGCCGCAGGCGAAGTCCTCATTCATGTCAATGCCTGCGCAGTCTGCAGAACCGATTTACACATCATCGACGGCGAATTACCGAATCCTAAGCTCCCATTGGTTCCGGGCCACGAGATTGTGGGCCGTGTGGCCGCGTGCGGCGAAAACGCCGTTCGCTTCAAAATAGGTGATCGTGTCGGGATTCCCTGGCTTGCCCGCACTTGCGGCGTCTGCAGGTATTGCGAGGCCGGCATGGAGAACCTTTGCGATCAACCGCAGTTCACCGGCTACACGCGTGATGGCGGGTACGCCGAACTCACCACCGCCGACGAACGATTTTGCGTCCCGATTCCGGAAATCTATTCGGATACGGAAGCCGCCCCGCTACTCTGCGCCGGACTCATCGGCTTCCGATCGCTGGTCAAAGCCCGCGACGCGCGTAGCCTCGGCATCTACGGCTTCGGCGCGGCCGCGCATTTGATCGCGCAAGTTGCCGTCTACCAAGGACGCCAGATCTATGCATTTACGCGGGCTGGAGATGACGAAGGGCAGCAGTTCGCCCGAGCGCTCGGGGCGGTCTGGGCGGGAAGTTCCTCCGAGTTGCCGCCGGTCGAGCTTGATGCGGCGATCATCTTCGCGCCCGTTGGCGCTCTTGTGCCGCATGCGTTACGCGCTGTTCGGAAAGGTGGGATCGTAATCTGCGGCGGAATCCACATGAGCGATATCCCTCAATTCCCCTATGCCTTGTTATGGGGCGAGCGCGAAATTTGCTCCGTAGCCAATCTTACGCGTAAGGACGCGGTTGATTTTATGGCCATTGTCCCGAAGGTGCCATTCCGTACTCACTTTGAACTGTTTCCATTAAAGGACGCCAACGAAGCTCTTGAACGCTTGCGCAGCGGCCGGCTGCGTGGCGCGGCAGTATTGGTTCCGAAGACTGTTGAATGATGCGGCTAAGCCTAGTGTCCTGAGTCAGAAATAACGTGGCTATCGCCGGTGGGGCTTGCCGGGCAA
>CAZNNJ010000815.1:0-2729 GCA_964574305.1 uncultured Rhodospirillales bacterium
GTTGGGAAGGAGGGCCCGATGGACCGGGTGGCCAAAACGGAGTTCCGGGACCTCGGGGCCAACCGGGACCACCTGGCCGGCGCCGTCCGAATTGGGAACGGGTCCGGCCTCCACGGCGGGCAGCCCGGTGGCGACGAGATAATCGTGGAAGTTGAGGGAGCTTGCCCGGATCCTTACCAGGATCTCGTTCGCGGCCGGCCTTGGCGGGTCGGCCTCGACGAGCTTCAAACTATCGAGCGTGGCGGGCTTGGAAAGTTCGATACGTTTCATGATCCCTGGCGAAGTCGCTCATTGATCTTGACGACGAAGTCGTTCCACTGGACCTCCTGGGTTTCGCCCCAGCCGATCGTGTCGAACTGCGGAGAGGTCCATTTCGTCAGGCCGCAATGGCAGAGCGCGTTCTGCCAGCAATGCCAGGGATTGCTGGCGGTGATCTCGCCGATGAACCGGTAGGGCGTTCCGTCCTCGGTGACGCAATCGATGATGTTGCGCACCGGCCTCAGCCCGTCCTCGGCGCGTTCGGTGATCTTGGAGTATTTGCTCAGCCGAAGCTTCCTGCCGTGGTCATAGATCCACGCGTCGCTCATCAGCTTGTCTTCGTCGACCTCATAGAGACCGGCCCAGTTCGGATTGCGCTTCGGATCGTCGAGGCCGGAAATCGTGAAGGAGAAGTCTTCCGAGAAGGCGCCGTTCATCCAGGTATAGGGCGGCATGACATGGCCGGCTTCCCCCCGCCTTTCGCCCCAGGAGCGGTCGCGAATTGAGAGGTTGTCGAATTCGTAGGTCTTGTCCTGATAGGTCACCGCGCCGACCGCGCGCATGGTCTGCTCGAAATGCTGATTGTTCGCGCGCATGACCGCGGGCTGGACCGCCTCCTGCACCATGTCGAGCTTGAACGCGCGGTCCTTGTTCTCGTATTCGACCCGCATCTTCTCCATCGGCCGCTCGAAAGTGACCTTGAGCCCGTTGGCGGTGCGGATGTTCCCTTTCTCGTCGAAAAGCGTGTCCGGCATGTAGACCTGGAAGTCGAAAAGCTCGGCTGCCAGGTGTTCGCGCTTATGCCCGAAATGGGCGAAGATGCCGGCCGTACACAGGTTGAGATTGGGATGCGTCCAGATATGGATGAACCCGTGCAGGTTGGATTCCGACTCATAGAATCCCCAATACCAGGTCTCGGTCATCTCGAAATGCTTTTCGGGAAGCGAGCGCCCCTTATAGAAATCGTCTTTCTCGGTGGGTGTGCCAAAACCGCGCTCGCTTTTGGTCCACGAAATTCCTTCAGACATCTGCTCCTCCTCTTTGATGTGCGCGCTTTCCAGCTGCGATCACGTCAGCTCCGCCAGGAACGCTGTGATCGCGGCGGAAAAGGCATCGTTATCGTCGCCGGCGACCATGTGCCCGGCGCCGATCTCGGCGACCTTTGCGTGCGGTACGCAATCTTGGAATTCCGCCAGCCCTTCGGCCGTGATCATCTGCGAGCGGCTGCCGCGCACCAGCAGCGTCGGGATGGAGATACGCCGCGCCGCATCGCGCAGGCGCTCCTCCAAGGCACTCCTCGGCTTCTGCTCGAGCAGCCTGGGATCCCACCGCCAATACCAGCGCCCGTCCGCCCGCTGCGCGACATTGCGCTTCAGGCCCTCGGCCGAGGGCGGGCGAGGACGCCCGGGATTATAGGCCTGGACGGCTGCGGCTGCCGCCGGCAGATCGGGGAATCCGTTCAGATGGGCGGACATGAAATCCATGACACGTTGGGCCTCGACCGTATCGACGCGAATCGCAACATCGACGAGGACCACGCCACGGAACCGATCGGGGAACTCCGCGGCCGCGATGAGCGAGGTGATCCCGCCCATGCTCGCCCCGACGAGGACCGGGGGCGTGGCGCAAAGCGCAGCGAAGCGGGTGAGGTCTCCGGCCAAACTGTCCTGGTCATAGGCTGCGTCGGCGCGCCAGGCGCTATCTCCATGCCCGCGCGCGTCATAGGCGATTGTTTCCCAGCCGCTCAGGCTCAGCAGACGGGCCGTGTCGCGCCACGCATGCCGTGTCTGGCCGCCGCCATGCATGAGGATGACGTTGCCCTGGCGATGATCCTCGGCAACCGGCCAATGCTCGCCGACAAGTCCGTGGCCATCCACGTCCAGCGCGATGGGGTCGGGCTCGGCGCCACGATGCGGTTGGAGATCGTCGCGCCGTGCTGGCTTCATCCAATGGTCTCCGATCCTGGCAAGCTCAGGTTGCATGTCATCGGAGCCGTAATGCCTGGAGCCGGAGGGCCGGGCTGCTCTCGCATCCCGACCGGGCTGCTGTCCCCGAATACCCACCTCTTATCACCGGCAACATGACGGCGCAGCCCGCAGTGGGCGTGGGGATTACCTCACAGCGAAATGGGGTTTGCCGCGATCGGCAACGACTTGCTCACGCCGCCTTTCGCGTCATTTCACCGTTTTCCGCCAGCGCCTCGATCGGGTGCGATGTGTCCGTAATGCCTTGCGCTGCGCGATATTCCCGCGGGGAGCAGCCATAGGCGGTCTTGAACATCCGGCTGAAATGCGCCGCGCTCTTGAACCCGGACATGAAGGCGATCTCGTGGATGAGATAATCCCGCGTCGCCGGCGCCACCAGCAACTCGCGCGCCTTGGGCAGGCGATTGCCCCAGAGCAGGTCGGAGAAGCAGGTATTGTTCGCCTTCAGCACGTAACAGAGATAGCGGGGCGAGATACCGCAGCCGG
>CAZNNJ010000816.1:0-2720 GCA_964574305.1 uncultured Rhodospirillales bacterium
CGATGTCACCAGCGGAACCTGGACGACCGATAACAATCACTATGTCGAGTACCTGACGAGCACGACCGGCAACGTCCAGAACCTCGTCTATCTTGCGACCGGCACCGTCGCGACGCCTGAGCCCTCGACCATCGCGGTCTTCGGTCTGGGGCTGATCGGCCTGTGGGCCGCGCGCCGCCGCAAGCTGATCTAAGTTCCACCCATCCGGCCTGACCCAAGCGGCGGATGCTATAGCGTCCGCCGCTTTTTCTTTGGTTTCGTTGGCAAAAACGGCGGAATCCGGCTTGCCAAATCGCTTCCGGTCCTGCACCCAGACAGTCAAATCGATACAGCGACAAAGCCGTGTTTTGATGGGGGCATGATGGGGTTCCGACTGGCGATCTGGGGGATCGCCGCGCTTCTGATGCTGGCCCGACCCGCGCAGGCGGAGAATCTCCCGGTCGATGTTTCCCTGGTCCTGTCCGTCGACGTCTCGCTCTCCATGGCCGAGGATGAGGCCAAGTTCCAGCGCCATGGCTATGTCGCCGCGCTCCGCGATAAACGCATCATCGACTCGATCAAGAGCGGCATGTATGGCCGCATCGCCGTCACCTATATCGAATGGTCGTCGGTGACCGACCAGCGCATCCTGGTCGGCTGGCAGGTCATTTCGGATGAGGCATCGGCCGGCGCATTTGCCGACGCGCTCGACAAGGCGCCCTACAAGACCGGCACCACGACCTCGATCAGCGCCGGCATCGATTTCTGCGTCCATCAGATCGACAGCGCGCCCTACAAGCCGACCCGAAAGGTCCTCGACGTCTCCGGTGACGGCTATAGCGACTATGGTCGCCCCATCAAGCAGTCGCGCGATGCCGCCGTCGCCGCCGGGGTGACGATCAACGGCCTGCCGGTGATGAACCCGCGGCCCTCCTGGCGCGAATCCGCCCCGCCCGACCTCGACAAATACTATGCCGAAAACGTCGTCGGCGGCCCGGGCTCGTTCTTCCTCGTCGTCCGCGACCTCAAGGACTTCGACGAGGCGGTGCTGCGCAAGCTGATCCTGGAAATCGCATCCCGGGATCAGAAGGGGCCGGGCAGGGGATAGAAGAATTTAGCCACAGATTACACAGATGAACACAGATTAAATCCGTCTGTTACCGCCTGCGGCGACGGTAGGCCGCGCAGCGAAATCATCATCTGGTGTTCATCTGTGTAATCTGTGGCTAAATTCTTATTCAGCATCAGCCGCCAGCACCGCGAGCACCGCTGGGCCGTAGCGTTCCATCTTTTTTTGCCCCATGCCCGGTATGTCGATGAGCTCGCCCATCGTGCGTGGGCGGCGGCTGGCGAGCGCGATCAGGGTCGAATCGTGGAAGATGACATAGGGCGGTACGCCCTGCTCGCGCGCCAGCCGGCCGCGTTCGCCGCGCAGCACTTCGAACAGCTTGGCCGCCGCCGGCTCAAGGCTGGTGGCGACTGCGCCCGGCTTCGCCTTCACCGCGGCTTTCAGCGCCCGCTTCATCGAGGCGGACTTGTCCCGCCGCAGCTTCACCGGCTGCTCGCCGCGCAGGATCGGCCGCGCCGCCTCGGTGGCGCGGAGCCCCCCATAGGCAGTGTGGTCGACCTCCATCACCCCCATCGCCACAAGCTGGCGGAAGATCGAACTCCATTCCTTGCGGTCGAAATCCTTGCCGACCCCGAAGGTCGGCAGCCGGTCGTGGCCCTGGCGCTCGGTCTTCTCGTTGGCGACCCCCAGCAGCACGTCGATCAGATGGCCGACGCCGAAACGCTGGCCGGTGCGCACGGCGGCCGAGATCGCCTTCTGCGCCGCCACAGTGCCGTCGAAGGTCTCGACCGGGTCCAGACAGCCGTCGCAATTGCCGCAGGGTTCGTCCAGCGTCTCGCCGAAATGGGCGAGCAGCGCCTGGCGCCGGCAGCCGGCGGTCTCGCAGACGCCGAGCAGCGCCTCCAGCTTCTGGCGCTCGACCCGCTTCACCTCGTCCGGCGCCTCGCCGTCATCGATCATCTGCCGGCGCAGCACCAGATCCTGCATGCCATAGAGCATCATCGTCTCGGCCGGCAGCCCGTCGCGCCCGGCGCGGCCGGTTTCCTGGTAATAGGCCTCCAGGCTCGACGGCAGGTCGAGATGGGCGACGAAGCGCACGTCCGGCTTGTCTATGCCCATGCCGAAGGCGATGGTCGCGACCAGCACCAGCCCGTCGGTCTTCAAAAACGCATCCTGGTTGCGCCGGCGCGTGCCGGCATCCAGCCCGGCATGATAGGGCAGGGCGTTGATCCCCTGGGCCGAGAGCCAGGTTGCGGTGTCCTCGACCTTGGCCCGGCTCAGGCAATAAACGATGCCGCTGTCGCCCTTGCGCGCGCCGATGAAGGCGTGCAGCTGCTGCCGCGGCTGGTCCTTCAGCCTGATGGCGTAGCGGATATTGGGCCGGTCGAAGCTCGCCAGGAACAGGCGCGCATCGTCCAGCTTGAGGCGGCGGCGGATATCCCCCCGCGTCTGCGGATCGGCGGTGGCGGTCAGCGCGATGCGCGGCACGCCCGGGAAGCGCTCGCTCAGCTGCTCCAGCTTCATATATTCCGGGCGGAAGTCGTGGCCCCACTGGCTGACGCAGTGGGCCTCGTCGATGGCGAACAGTGCGATCTTCGCTCCGTTCAGGAACTCGAGGAACGATGGCAGCATCAGCCGCTCTGGCGCGACATAGATCAGGTCGATCCGGCCG
>CAZNNJ010000817.1:0-2717 GCA_964574305.1 uncultured Rhodospirillales bacterium
CCGCACAAAATGGGGTTGCTGCATTTGAAGCTCGGCCGCGTCCTCGATCGTCACGATGCGCTCGCCCTGGTCGATCAGCTGGCTGATGGCATTCAGCAGCGTGGTCTTGCCCGAGCCGGTGCCGCCCGAGATCAGGATGTTGAGCTGGGAACGGCCGGCGATCTTGAGCACCGTCGCCATCGCCGGCGACAGGTTGCCCTGATGGGCCATGATGTCGAGGGTGATCCGGCGCTTGGAGAATTTGCGGATCGACATCGACGGGCCGTCGATCGCCAGCGGCGGGATTATGATGTTGACGCGGCTGCCGTCGGGCAGGCGGGCGTCGCAGAGCGGGTTGCTCTCATCGATGCGCCGGCCGATGCGCGTGACGATGCGGGTGGCGATATTCATCACATGGGCGTCGTCGCGCAACCGCACATTGGACAGCTCCAGCTTGCCGCCGCGCTCGACATAGACCTGGTGTGGGCCGTTCACCATGATGTCGGTGACCTTCTCGTCCGCCAGCAGCACCTCCAGCGGGCCGAAGCCCAGCATGTCGTTGAGCAGGCTGGTCACCAGGTCGCGCTGCTCCAGCGCGTTGAGCTGGATCTTCTCCTCCTGGATCATCTCGGCGACCAGCGCGCCCAGCTGCTGGGCGAGCTCGCCGCGCTCCAGCGTGGACGCGGCGCTGAAATCCATCCGCTCCATCAGCTTGGGCTGAATCTGATCCTTCGCCATTTCAACGCGGGAGAGCTGCGGCGCGTCGGCGGCCTTGTCCGACATGTCGGGCATGTTGGAGAACAGCGGGGTGACCGGCGCCGGCTGGGCGGCGGCGAGGCAGTCCTCGATCAGCGCGGTCACCAGCTGCCGCTCGGCCAGCGGATCGACCGCGCCCTCGGTCTTGGGCGTCCATTCGCGGACGATCTCCAGAATCCGGCCGGCCAGCTGGCCGCGCGTCAGGGTGCGGACCTCCTCGCCGGGAATGCGGCTGCGCGCGATCGGCACCAGCTCTTCCCTGCTCGGCAGGGCGCGGGGCGTGCCGACGACCGACAGGAAACCGGTCTCGTGCGGCGGCAGGCGAGCGGCGTCGGGTTGCGAGAGCGGGCTATCGAGACTGCGGCGGCCAAAGCTCATGGACTAACCTTTCTTGGCCACCGAGCCTTTCTTGGCGCCCGAGGCCAGCAACCGTGACAGCAGCCCCGGCCGGGCTGCTTTCGACTCGCCGTCGACCTGCGTTGCCAGCTCGCGCAGCGCCGCCGTGACGGGGCTGGAAGGAGCGGACGCCGGCACCGGCTTGCCGGAATTGATCGCCTGGGGCACGGCCACCGGATCTTCCGGGATCACGCACGCCATGGTCAGGCCTAGAGCCTTTTCTATCTCAGCCCGTGTTAAATCTCCCTTACGGCCGGTGCCGGTCCGGTTGCCGACGACCAGCCGCCGGGCGCCGGGCGCCAGTTTCTGCGCAAGGGAGAACAGCCGGCCGCTATCGCGCACGCCGGCGATGGAGAAATCGGTGACGATGACGATGGTGCTCGCCTGGCCCAGCACCTGCTTCAGCAACGCGCCGTCCGAGCGCGGCACGTCGAAGATCACGCGCTGAAAGCCCTGCCTCAGGCCCTTCGACAGTTTCTCGATCGCGTCGGGCTGGATAGCCGGGCTGCTGTCGAGCGCCTGTTCCGAGGACAGAAGATGCAGACGATCGCCGACCCGCGCGGCGGCAACCGCCAGCAACATGGCGTCGATCCGGTCGGGATTGGCCAGCGCCTCGCTGAGGCCGTGGCCGGATTCGACGTCCAGCGCCAGGCTGGCGGCGCCGCAGCTGAGATCGAGATCGGCCAGCACCGTCTTGCGGCGGGTCTTCTCGGTCGAGAGCCAGGCCAGCGAGACGGCGACCATGGTCGCACCGACGCCGCCGCGGGCGCCGACGATCGCGATGGTCTCGCAATCGACCGCCTGCGCCGCCGTGGCCGCGGGCGACTCCGCCTTCGCCACCGGCACGGTCAGCGCCGCGCGCAGGGCCTCGGCGGTGATCGGCTTCACCAGATATTCGGCGACGCCGGCCCCCCGCAGCGCGCGATAGAAATGGATATCGTTGACGTCGCCGATGGCGATGACCCTTGTGTCGGGCAGACAGGTCTCGGCGAAGCGGTCCAGCGCCTGCATCGGCTCGGCCGTGCCGGAAAGGTCGACGATCACCGTCTTGGACGACGGGTCGTGCAGCATGTAGCCGGTCGCTTCCTCGATCCCGCCCTTGGAGATGGTCGCGGCCCCGGCTTCGAGCACTTCGGTCAGGACGGCGCGCGACGCCTCGTCCCAGGCAAAGGCAATCGTTGGTGACGAACGCATGAAGGCAGACTGGGGCTCCCCGCTTAGACGGGAAATGGCATTCACTGACCGCTCCCGCTCGAGGCGGCGGGACCGCTGATTCCGCTGAGGCCGCCGGTGCTGTAGCCGTTGCTGCCCGACAGGGTCTTGGACAGGTTGCCGGAGCGGTAGAGCTCGACCCCGCGGGCGACGGCGACGCCGTCGGCCTTGCCGCCCGCCTTGGGCTTCACCAGGTCGGCCGGATTGGCGATCATCGCCGCCAGGTTGGCCTCGGTCGCGCAGCCATAGTTGCTGGACGGCGCGTTGTTCGGCTCGTCCGCCTCGGCCTTGCTCCAGTCGGGGCAGCTGGGCGCTGTCACCACCGTGCGGTCGGCATGGACGCGGATCGTGTCGGCGGCGAGCGCCGGGTCGGT
>CAZNNJ010000818.1:0-2716 GCA_964574305.1 uncultured Rhodospirillales bacterium
AGGGGTTTTGCGCTCCAGCCCCTCGCCCGCTTGCGGGAGAGGGAGGGGCCCAGCCGAAGGCTGGGAGGGTGAGGGGGATTTGAGACATTACGGCCTAGGCTCCCTCGGCAATCCCAGTGCCTGTTCGGCGATGATATTGCGCTGGATCTCGTTGGTCCCGCCATAGATCGTGTCCGAACGGGAGAACAGGAAGCGGCTCTGGAAGCGGGTCAGTCTATAGGGCGGCTCGGCGCAGAGCTCGGCGTCGGCGCCCATCACTTCCATCGCCAGCTCGCCGGCATTGCGGTGCCAGGTGGCCCAGCACAGCTTGTTGATCGCGGCGAGGCCCGGCCGGGTCGTGCCCTCGGCCAGGTTGGTGACGGCGTTGAGGCGGACGAGCTGCAGCTCAATCCAGGCCGGGGCCAGCTTTTGGCGCATCCCCGGATCTTGTGCGGCGCCGTTCTCCGGCGCGGCGGCCAGGATCTCCTTGAACTCGCTCTCGAAGCCGATCTGCTGGCCGAGGGTCGAGGCGCCGCGCTCGAAGCTCAAGAGCCCCATCGCCACCTTCCAGCCGTTCCCTGCCCCGCCGACGACATTCTCGGCGGGCGTGCGGGCGCCGTCGAAGAAGACCTCGTTGAACTCCGACGTGCCGGAGAGCTGGACGATCGGCTTCACCGTGATCCCCGGCTGGTTCATCGGCACCAGCAGGAAGGACAGGTTGCGATAGCGCGGCGCGTCGGGCTCGGTCTTGGCGATGACGAAGCACCAGTCGGAATTATGGGCCAGCGAGGTCCAGACCTTCTGGCCGTCGATGATCCACACGTCACCCTCGAGCCGGGCACGGGTCTGCACATTGGCGAGGTCGGAGCCGGCGCTGGGCTCGGAATAGCCCTGGCACCACAGTTCGGTGCCGTGCTTGATGCCGGGCAGGAAGCGCTGTTTCTGCGCCTCGCTGCCAAAGGCGAGGATGGTCGGGGCGACCAGGCCCTCGCCGATATGGCCGACGCGGCCGGGGCCGCCGGCGCGGGCATATTCCTGATAGAAGATGACCTGCTGCGAGAGCGGCACTGCCCGGCCGCCATATTCCTTGGGCCAGGTGATGCCGGTCCAGCCGGCGGCACCCATCGCCTTTTCCCATTCGACCCGGCCTTCGAACTCCTCTTCCTCCTCGCCCGGGCCGCCGCGGAAGCGGACATGGGCAAAGGGGCCTTCGAGCTGCTCGGTCAGCCAGGCGCGCGCCTCCTCGCGGAAGGCGCGGTCTTCGGGGCTATCGGTCGCGTCGGCCATCAGAGTCCCAGCCCCACCGCGATCCGCTCGCGGTGATAGGTGGCGTCGCCCAGCATCGAAGCGGAGGCGCGGGCGCGCTTGAAGAAGAGGTGCGGGTCGTATTCCCAGGTGAAGCCGACGCCGCCATGCAGCTGGATCGATTCACCGGCGCAGAAGAAATAGGCGTCCGAGCAATAGGCCTTGGCCATCGCCGCCAGCATCGGGAAATCGGCACGCCCGGCACGGGCCGCATCGGCGGGGTTGGGCGCGGCGGCGAGGCTGGACTCGACCTTCCCCATCATGTCGGCGCAGCGATGCTTCAGCGCCTGGAACGAGCCGATCTGGCGGCCGAACTGCACACGCTCCTGCATGTAATCGACGGTGATCTGGAGAATGCGCCGCGCCCCGCCCGCCTGTTCCGCCGCCAGCGCGGTGACGCCGCGATCGAGCGCCTGGGACAGGATCGGCCAGGCATTGCCGGCCTCGCCGATCAGCGCGTCGCGCGACACGCGCACATCGGCCAGCTGCACATCGGCCTGCCGGCGCGTCTGGTCCAGCGTCGGCAGCGCCTGCCGGGCCACGCCCTCAGCATCGCCCTGGACTGCGAACAGGCCGATGCCGTTCTCGCCGCTCGCGCCGGCCTCGCGGGCGGCGACAATCAGTAGGTCGGCGCTGTGCCCGTCGACGACGAAGCGCTTGGCGCCGTTCAGGATGTAAGAGTCGCCGGCGGCCTTGTATTCGGCCTGGATCGAAGCCGCATCGATGCGGCCGGACTTTTCGGTCAGCGCCAGGGTCGCGGTCAGCTCGCCGGCAGCGATGGCCGGCAGCCATTCGCCCTTCTGAGTGTCGGAACCGCCGAGCGCGATCACCGCGCCGGCCAGGCAGACAGTGGCGAGGAACGGGGAGCAGAACACCGCCGACCCCATCTCTTCCATCAGCAGGGCGGTTTCGCCCAGGCCGAGGCCCAGCCCGCCGAAATCCTCCGGCACCGGCACGGCGGGCCAGCCGAGCTCACCGGCCACGCGGGCCCACGTGTCCCGGTCGTAACCGAGGTCGGTCGCCATCCAGCGCCGAACGTCGGCGCTCGTGGCATTATCGGCAAGGAAACTGCGGGCAGAGTCGCGGATGAGCGCCCGGTCTTCTTGAGAGGCACCAGTCATAGCGAGCGCCCCAGAGAAATAACCTCGCCCCCCGGGGGAGAGGTCGGATTGCGCAGCAATCCGGGTGAGGGGGGCTCTCTCCACCCTCTCGCTGCTACGGATACATCGCAAGTGCGGCTACAGCCCCCCTCACCCGGCGTGCCAAAGCGCACGCCGACCTCTCCCCCGAGGGGCGAGGTGAGGGAATTCAAGGCAGTGAAATCCCGGACCGCCAAGATCAGCTCAGAGCCGTTCGATGATGGTGACGTTGGCCTGGCCGCCGCCTTCGCACATGGTCTGCAGACCATAGCGGCCGCCGGTGCGCTCCAGCT
>CAZNNJ010000819.1:0-2715 GCA_964574305.1 uncultured Rhodospirillales bacterium
GAGGGCCGCGTTATTGCCGCCGGAGATCGCGGTCGCGGCCATGACGGCGCTGGAGACGAACGGTCCGGCCGCCAACGACTTGCCCATCATCTCGGCGATCTGGAGGCCGGCCTGGATGTTCAGCCCGACGCCGCCGAATTCCTCGGGGATCAAGGTGCCGGCGAAGCCCAGCGCGACCATGCCGTCCCAGGCGCCGCGCGCGGCGGCGGTGAGGTCGCGGGTGTTGCGCCAGTGGCGCGCCTGTTTGATTGCGTCGGCGCCGGCGAAGAACTTCTCCGCGGTGTCCCGCAGCATCTTGGCGTCTTCGGTCAGGAGATAGGACAACACTCGCTCCTATTGATCAGTCGAGCGGAGGCCCGGCTTTCACCCCCACCTAGCCTCCCCCATCGAGGGGGAGGAATATGAATTCGAGCTTGAAAGCCCTCCCCCTCGATGGGGGAGGGTTGGGTGGGGGTGAAATGTTGCCGCACCACAATCCTACCCGCCCGGCAGTTCGAGCACGCGTTTGGCGACGACATTGAGCTGGATTTCCGACGTGCCACCGCCGATGCGGTTGGCCAGCGAGGCGAGCCAGTCGGTCGCGGTCTTGGCTTCCGGCCCGTCCAGGTCGAGCCCGGCCGTGCCCAGCACCGACAGCATCAGCGCGTGCCGCTTCACGCTGAGTTCGGTGGCAAAATATTTCAGCATCGAGGATTTGGCCCCCGGCGAGGCCCCGGCCGCGGCTTCCTCGCCATAGCGTTCGACCAGCGCTTCGAAGGCCGCCATCTCCAGGTCGAATTCGGCGACGCGGGCGCGCAGCAGCGGTTCCGCCGCAAGCCCGTCCTTGCCCAGGTGGCTCAGCGCGAAGTCGGACAGGCGCACGCTGTCGCCCATGCGCATGCCACCGATCATCTGGCGTTCGAACAGCATCAGATATTTGGCGACATCCCAGCCGCGGCCGCGCGTGCCGACCAGGTTCTCCGCCGGCACATGCACGTCGTCGAAGAAGACCTGGGAGAAATGCTCGTTGCCTGAGATGAGGCGCAGCGGCGAGGCCTTGACCCCAGGCGTCGTCATGTCGATCAGCAGGAAGCTGATTCCCTCATGCTTCGGTCTGTCCGGTTCGGTGCGGGTCAGGGCGAAGATGCAGTCGGCCCTATGGCCGTAGGAGGTCCAAATCTTCGCGCCGTTGACCACGAATTCGTCGCCGACCAGCTCGGCCTTGGTCTGCAGGCTGGCGAGGTCGGAACCGGCGTTGGGCTCGGAATAGCCCTGGGCCCACCAGATTTCGCCGCGCACGATCGGCGGCAGGTATTTGCGCTTCTGCGCCTCGGTGCCGAAACGCAGCAGGGCAGGGCCCAGCATCCAGATGCCCAGGCTGGTCAGCGGCGGGTGCGCCTCGATCCGCTCCATTTCCTCCTTGAGGATCGCGGCCTGGATGCCTGACAGGCCGCCGCCGCCATATTCCCTGGGCCACTCGGGCGCGGTCCAGCCGCGGGCCGCCATACGCTTCAGCCACAGGCGCTGCGCTTCGTTCTTGAAAACCCAGTTGCGTCCGCCGAAACAATGGTCATCCTCAGCCATCTGGCCGCGCTTCTCCAGCGGACAGTTCTCGGCGAGCCACGCCCGGACATCCATCCGGAACGAGTCGGTGTCGGTCATGACCATGCTTTCAAGAAAACCATAATGCGTTATAGTTTATTGGCGAGCGATATCGATGGCAATGGCAAAATGAGCGTCCGGGTTCCCATGAGCATCAGACAGGCATCATGAGCGTCAGAGAGGAACAGAAGAACACGCGCCGCCGCGCCATCCTGGAGGCGGCGCGCAGCCTGATCCTGGAAGGCAAGGAGCGGGACTTCTCGATGCTGACCCTGGCCGAGAAGGCCGGCGTCAGCCTGGTGACGCCCTATAACCTGTTCGGCTCGAAATCGAACATCCTGCACGAGATCGTGCGCGAGGACATCTATGAGCGGATCGCCCATGTCGAGGCGCTCGCGAGCGACAGCCTGGCGGAGTGGATAGCCGCGCTGTCGGCGACGTTGGGGCAGGTCTATTACAAGAACCGGCATTTCTACCGCCGGATGATCGTCACCCTTGTGGCGCAGCAGAATGCCGACACCCAGCGCGCCTCGCTGGCATTCATCTACCGCACTTTCGAGAATGCGCTCAGGCATCTGCAGGAACGCTCCATCCTGCCCGCGACGGTGCCGATCGATGTCCTGGCCCGCCAATGCGCCCACAGCGTTTCCGGCTCGCTGCAGCAGCGCCTGATGCAGCGCGGCACCGAGGAGCTGCTGTGCCGGGAGATCGAGCTCGGCCTGCTGTTCCTGCTGGCGGGCGTCTGCACCGATGCCGACCGGCGGATTTTGCGGGACCGGATCAATGAGCTGGCGAGGGCACCGGTGTGAACTTCATGTTGGGCTGGGGCTATGAGTTACCCGCTACGCCGGCGAGTTCGAGCACAATATGTGCGATACTGTCCTGCGGGGTTTGCGGAAGGTTGCGGCTGCGGAGGACATCGCGCCCCACATGGATGTCGAGAACAATCGTGCCAAGAGTTTTCAGGTCTTCCGCGACGGCCTGCGGCGCCTGGTGAGTGAGGGAAAGTAATGCCGAAGAGGACGGATATCCAGCATGTGCTGGTGATCGGCTCCGGGCCGATCGTGATCGGGCAGGCCGCGGAGTTCGACTACTCCGGTACCCAGGCCTGCCGGGTGCTGCGCAGCGAAGGCC
>CAZNNJ010000820.1:0-2709 GCA_964574305.1 uncultured Rhodospirillales bacterium
GCGAGGCGGTGTGCGGCACCTATCGCAAATATGAGATTTGCGGCGCACCGCCGCCCGCCGCCGGCGCCATCGCGGTGATCGAGACCTTGGGCATGCTGCAGCGCTTCGACCCGTCGCAGCTGACGCCGCAGACCGCCCGTACCTATCACCTGTTCGCCGAGGCTTCACGCCGGGCCTTCGCCGACCGCGACGCCTATGTCGGCGACCCGGCCAGGATCGACGTGCCGGTCAAGGGGTTGGTCGATCCCTCCTACCTGCTGGTCCGTTCAGGCACGATCGACCGTGGCCAGGCGACGCCCAGCGTTGCCGCAGGCGATCCACCCGGCAAGCGCGCCGAGGCCGGGCCGGACGGCTCGTTCGAGCATGCCGGCACCTCGCATATGTCGATCGTCGACGCGGCCGGCAATGCCGTCGCCTTCACCACCACGGTCAACGCGCCGTTCGGGTCGCATCTGATGGCAGGCGGCTTCATCCTCAACGACCAACTGACCGACTTCTCGTTCCGGCCCGAGATCGACGGCAAGAAAGTTCCCAACCGAGTTGAGGGCGGCAAGCGCCCTCGCTCGTCGATGGCGCCGCTGATCGTGTTCGAAGGGCGCCGGCACCTCCGCCTGGTGATTGGTTCGCCCGGCGGGTCGAAGATCATCGACTATGTCGCGCTGGCGATGGTTGCCCATCTGGACTGGGGCCTCGGTATCCAGCAGTCGGTCGATTACGGCCATGTCGTCAATACCGGCACCCGCACCGAGCTGGAGGCCGATACCCCGGTCGCCGATTTCGCCGACGCGCTGACCAACATGGGCCACAGGGTCGAGGTGATGAGCGAGACCAGCGGCCTGCACGCCATCGCCGTGATGAAAGACGGCCTCCACGGCGGCGCCGACGGCCGCCGCGAGGGCGTCGCGGTGGGGGAGTAGGTCCTAGCCCCGCCCAAACGACAGGTCGAACGGACCGCCGCGTTCGATGGCGCGCTTGTAGGCCGGGCGGGCCTCCAGCTTCGCGATATAGTCCAGCAGGTCCTGGCGGCCTTCCAGGAAACCCAGCCCCCGGGCGGTTTGCAGGATGAAGGCGATCTGCAGGTCGGCGGCCGAGAACTGGTTGCCGGTCAGGTACTCGCGCCCCTTGAGCAGCCCCGAGACATAGTCCAGCTGCAGCGCGATCTGCTGCTGGGCGTAGCCGCCGAAGGCCTCGCTCTGAACGCCGAAGGCGCCGATGAACAGCGGGAAGACCACCGGCATGCTGAACGAGCCTTCCGGGTAATGCATCATCTCCAGGTAATGGCCATATTGCGGGGAGTTGCGGTCCGGCATCAGCTTGCCGCCGCCATGGCGGTCGACCAGGAATTCCACGATCGCGCCGGATTCCGCCATCACCACGCCGTCGATCTCGACGATCGGCGCCTTGCCCAGCGGGTGGATCAGCTTCATCTCGGGCGGGGCGAAGCCGGGATTGCGCTGGTAATATTTGATCTCGTAGTCCAGCCCCAGCTCCTCCAGCAGCCACAGCACGCGCTGCGACTTCGAATTGTTGAGGTGGTGGACGGTGATTTGCGGCATTTGGCTTCCTCCCGTTTTTGAATAACGGCTTTAAGCGCCGTCTTCCTTACCCGTGTATTTCGGCGACCCCGATCTCGTCTAACTCGGCTTGTGCCGCTGCCAGCGTGGCAAACTGTTTCAGATGGACGCGGACTTCATGCCCGTCCAAAATCTCCCCAGTCAGGCGCGAGGCTTGATTGAGGTTTACGCCGCCGGCACGAAATATCTGCGTCAGGCCGACCTTGTTCAGCCCGGTCCGCCAGCCCTTAAGGACGACGTCGACCCCTTGCGAAACGCATCGGTCGCGGAACGCGTCCGGGCGTGGCGCCGGTTGTTCGGCGAAACCCGTGTATTTCGAGTTCCTCGACATCGTAGTGCTCCATTGCTTGTTCGACGATTTGGCGCAAGACCGCGATGCCTAATCTTCGGGCGCCAGGACCGTCGACATGGAAGTTATATAAGATAACCCGCGCGCCCTCCAACCGGATATCGGCGCCGTCGCGGAGGAGATGGCGAGCGGAAATAATCTCTGCCAAGACTGTAGGCCCGTCCTGCTCAACGATCGTCAGAGAAACCGTCATCGAGGCCCATATCCCACTTTGGCGCGCGACTGTGCTACAAGCCCCGCTTTTTAGCGAGCCCCCTTCTCACCGATGCGTGTCGACCTGTTCGATTTCGACCTGCCGCCCGACCGGATCGCGCAGCGTCCCGCCCAGCCGCGTGACAGCGCGCGCCTGCTGTCGGTGACGCCGTCTGGGCTTGCGGACCATGTCATCAGCGAGCTGCCCCGCCTGCTCCAGCCTGGCGACCTGCTGGTGTTCAACGACACGCGCGTCATTCCCGCCCGGCTGACCGGGCAGCGCGGCGAGGCGCGGGTTTCGGTGACCCTGCACCAGATGCTGGGGCCAGATACGTGGCGGGTCTTCGCCAAGCCGGCCAAGCGGCTGCGGCCGGAGGATCGCGTCGTCTTCGCCCCCGATTTTTCGGCCCGTGTGGTCGAGCGCGGGCCACAGGGCGATGTCGTGATGGCATTCGACCGCGTTGGGCCGGAACTGGTGGAGGCCCTCCACCGCTATGGCGCCATGCCGCTGCCGCCTTATATCCGTGGCGGCGTCGCCGATACGCAGGATAAATCCGACTACCAGACCTTGTTCGCGCGGGAGGAAGGGGCGGT
>CAZNNJ010000821.1:0-2697 GCA_964574305.1 uncultured Rhodospirillales bacterium
CATCCAGCAGCGCATAGTCGTTGGCGGCAGTCATCGCGGTGCTGTCCGCCTTACCAGTTATAGCTGAGGCTGCCGCCGAACACGCGCGGCTCGGCATAGATGAACTGGGTATAGCCGAGGTCGTTGAACTGGAACGCCTTCGTCGGCGCCTGATTGTTGCCGATGTTCCGAATGAAGAACTGCACCTGCCAGTCGGCGTCGGGCTGATAGGTGATGTCGAGATTATGCTCGAAATAGCCGGGCAGTTTGACCGACGGGTCGTTGAAATTGTTCGTGTAGCGGCTGGTGCGATAGTTCCAATCCCAATTGAGGACGACCGCCGCGCTGCTCGGTAGAGGGACCGTGTAGGAAAGAGACCCGTTGGCCGTCCACTTCGGCGCGTTCGCCATCTGGCGATTGGCGATATAGAGGTCGCTCCCGGATATGCTGTTGGCGACGTCCCGGATCTTGGTTTCCAGCCAGGACAAGCCGAGCTTGGCGCTCAGATGCTCGATCGGTGCGGCTTCCAGCTCGGCCTCCGCGCCGTAGCTTTCGGCGCCATGGTCGGTGAGAAGTCCGCCCACACCCTCCCAATTGAAGGTCTGGAAGCGGTAGTAATCGTAGTAGAAGGCCGAGGTGTCGATCCGCAGCCGACGGTCGAGCAAGGTCGCTTTCTCACCGAGCTCGTAATCGATCATCGCCTCGTCGGGATAGGGAATTTGGTAGGGTTTGATGCCGGCCGGGTAAAAGCCATTGTTGAACCCGCCGGCCTTGCTGCCGCGCGAGATGCTGCCATAGACCAGCGTGTCCGGCGTCGCTTGGTAGTCGAGTTCCAGCTTCGCCGAAACCAGTCCCTTTTCATACGAGGCGCTATACGGGTGAGCGATGCCCGGGCCCTGCGGCGCGAGATAGCAGTTGGTCGGGATCGGCCAGTTCGGACAGCTTCGCAGCGAGGCGTTATCGCTGTCGGTAAAGTGCTTGTCGTCCAAGGTCAGACGAATGCCGGCGATCAGCGTCAGATCCGGCCTCAGCTTATATTCGGTTTGGTCGAACGCCGCGACAGATGTGGTCCGCAAATGCCAGTTGGCGGCCAAGCTGAGCGGGAAATAGGCGCCGTCATAGAGACCGGTCGCTGGATCGACCGCGCCAGGCCCTGATTCCGGAACATTGAAGACTGCCGCCGGATTGTTCCGAGCCGTGGCGTAGAGTCCGTAAAGGCCCACGGTCGAACGCAGGTCGCCGCCGTCGTAGAACAGCCGCAGTTCCTCGCTCGTCGTGTCGCTCGCCTAGGGAAAGATGGCCGCACAGGAATTGTTGGGGCCAGCATCGCAGTCCTCGGTCTCCGTGCGGGTCAGGTGCATGAAACCGGTAATCGAGGTGAAATTCATGTCGCCGAAATCGTCTTTGACCCGAAGCAACTCGGTCAAGGCATCGGACTTCAGCCGCTGGGGCGAGCTGGTATAGGCGACGTTCGGCTGGTCGGCGCCATAGCGCGCCGGGTTATACCCGGCTGCGTCCGTGCCGCCCGGATTGAGGGAGGCTAGTCCCGTCGTGGGGCTCAGCGTGCTGGGAATCTGCTGATAGTAAGTATGGGGGCGGTCCTGCCAGCCGTACTCCGTCTTGAAGTCGATGTCCCATCCGTCTCTCACATAGCGCAACTGGCCGCGGATCGCGTCGGTTCCCGCCTGCCCGCCTTCCGGAAGCGCCGGATTCAGGTTGCGGATATAGCCGTCGCTGTGGTGCGTCAGAAAAGACAGGCGTCCGTAAAGGCTGTCATTGATCGGTACATTGATCGCGCCTTCGCCCTTCGCCTCGCCGAAGCTTGCATAGGTGAACTTCAGGAAACCGCCGAACGTATCGACGGGCTGGTGAGTCACGAACTGCACTGAGCCGCCCGTTGAATTGCGGCCGAACAAGGTGCCCTGGGGACCACGCAGGATCTCCGCCCGCTCAAGATCGAACAGCGAAAAATCCACGGCAGGAACCGAGAGGAGATAGAACTCGTCGACATAAACCGTGACCGGCGCTTCGTTGCCTTCACCGAAGTCGTTGAGGCCTATCCCGCGGATGACGATGTTTGCGCTGGAACCCGGGCCATACGGGGAATAGTTGTCGACCGACGGTGTCCGCGTCACGAGATCGACGCTGCTCGAAATTCCGCGATCCAGGATCTCGGCTCCCGAAAAGGCGGTCATCGAAATGCCGACCGTCTGGATGTCCTGCGCGCGCTTTTGCGGTGTGACGATAATCTCCTCGAGCCCGCCAGCGCTAGCTGCGGGCGCCGCGTCACCTTGCGCCATGCTCTGCGACAAGGGGCAGCCCAAGCCGATGATGATGATTGAGGCGCCACTGGCAAGGCTGGTTCTTATTTTGGCGACCATGCACTCCCTCGCTTATCTCCTGATCGTCGATGGGAGCCATGCTGGCGTGTTGCGGTCGGCGCCGCTACGCCTGGATCGCAGCGATTCTACCTGGATGGCAGTAAATGAGGGCTCGTTAGGCGTTGCCGCCCATACGCTTGAGCGTCCAGGACGGTAATTCGCCGAATCGCTCGCGATAGTCCTGGGTAAACTTGCTGTGGTTCGTGAAACCTGTGGACAGCGCGACCTCGGTCACGGTGAGCCCTCTATCGAGACCTTGCTGCAGCCGCAGCCGGGCCCGCTCGAGCCGATAGTCCTTGAGAAAACCCATCGGCGTTTCGTACCGGAACCGGCGGCA
>CAZNNJ010000822.1:0-2694 GCA_964574305.1 uncultured Rhodospirillales bacterium
TGGCGGCCCCGGCGTGGCCGATCCGTCGCTGTTCACCCATATCGACTCCTTCGCCGGCTTCAACGTCCAGGGGCTGGTGATCGAGGCGCCGCTCGCCGATTTCGTCGGCAACCATACGAAGTTCGGCATCTCCGCCTTCAGCTACCGCAAGGTCGGACCAAAGGTGCGAGAGGATGCGCGGACGATCACCTTCGGCGGTGTGCAGTATGAATCGGTCGACCGTATGGGCAATCCGGCCGTCAACACCGCCTTCATCAGCCCGGCGCTGAAGGACGGCTTCAACACGGCGCTGCCCAAGAACGATGCGTCGACCTATGCCTCGGTGGTTCTGGCGTCGCTGAAGAAGTACGGAACCAATGCGACGAACACCGGGATTCTGGCCTCGATCGTCTTCCCGGATACGCTGAAGATGGATACCGCCAAGCCCGACGGATTCCCGAACGGCCGGCGGCTGCAGGACGATGTCATCGACACCGAACTTCAGCTCGTCTTCAACCAGCCGCTGGGTGGGAGCTTTGGCGACGGGGTCGATGCCAACGACCGGCCGTTCCTGACCCACTTTCCGTGGGTGGCGCTGCCGCACACCGCGCCGAAGTAAGCCGATCGATATTGGGGTGGGCTCGTCAAACGAAGACGAGCCCGACCCCCGCGAGCGAGATCGCGACGCCGACCCAGCGCACTTGAGCCTGGAGGCGTTTCCATTCCAGCGCCTTGTAGAGCGCAATGCCGGTCAGATGCAGCTGGCCGGTGGCCAGCACGAAACCGGCCGCATACCAGAAGCCCAGATTGCCGTCCTGCATCTCCACGCCATGGGCGTGGCCATGAAACAGCGCGAAGGCGCCGACCGCGGCCGCGCCGGCCCAAGGCTTGGGGTTGTAGGCGCTGGCGATCAGGCAGCCGAACAGGATGATCGAGGCGATGATCCCGCCCTCGACGAACGGGAAGGGGACACCGGCCATGCCGAGCGCTCCGCCCACCGCCATCATCGCCATGAAGCCGAGCGGGGCGGCCCAGATCATCCGCCCGCCGATCTGTCCCGACCAGACGCCGACCGCGATCATCGCCAGCTCGTGATCGAATCCCAGCAGCCGGTGGAGGAAGCCGGCGTCGAAACTCCCGATCGGGGAAAGCATCCTGCGTTTTCAACCTCCGCTTTATGCCGGCGCCCGAGCAGGGCGGCCGCCAGCACGTTGAAGACCAGGCTGATGGCGACCAGCCAGTCGGGAAAGGCGTGGCGCGTCTCGGCCACCTTGTGACCCGAGACCGTCACCACAGCGCGCGCGACATGAGTATCGCCATCGCGCACTTCGACTGTCCAGTCGCCGTCCTGGTCAGGAAAGAAGCTGAAGCGCCCATGTTCGTCGGTGCGGCCAGAGGCCGCGGGCTCGTTCGGGTGGCCGGGGGCGAAGGCCAGCGCATCGGCCAGCGCCATTGTCGTGCCGTCGGTGAAGCGGAACTCGACCGCGACCGCGCCCGCGGTCAGCGTCCGTGTTTCGATGCCGTGGCCGAAGGCGGGGCCGGCGAGCAGAGCTAGCATGACAGGCAGCATCGGACGGATCATGGCAAGGTCACCAGCAGGAATGAGCGGTCGACGAACCAATAGGCCGAAAAGCCGAGGATCACGAGCGAGGTCAGGGGCAGCAGCGCCTTGGCCGGGATACGGGGCGTCGGGATGGCCCAGCCGGGGGTGGTCCGTCCGGCGAGGACGAACATGACCGCGAACGCGATCAGCGCCAGGCTCAACTGAACCAGCTCGATCCCCAGGTTGAAGCCCGCGAGCGCGGCGATCAGCGGCCAGCCCCTGAGCGCCAGCGGGCCCAGCGCGCTGGCGAAACCCAGCCCGTGGATCAGGCCGAAGCCGAAGGCGATGACGCCGCGCCGGTTGCCCAGGAAGGGGCGGATATTGTCGGCGGCGGTAATGGCGATCGAGAAGGCGATGGCGGCCTCGCTGATGCGCGCCGGCACCTCGATCACGCTGAGCGCGGCAAGCGTGACGGTGACGGCGTGGGCGGCGGTGAACAGGCTGAGCAGCGTCCCGGCCTCCAGCAGGCTGGACCAGATGCCGCGCCGGCGCACCGCGCCTAGAGCCGGCATCAGCAGCACCGCCAGGAACAGCAGATGGTCGCGCCCGCTGACGATATGCTCGACGCCCAATCTCAGGAAGGACAGGAAGCCCGCCGTCTGGGCCGCGCCGAAGACGACGCTGTAGGCCGGCCGTTCCGGACCCAATATAGCGGTATGGGCGACACCCCGGTCATTGACCGTCAGCAGCCCGCGATGGGTCGGGTCGAGATCGAACAGCAGGCGGTAACGAATGGTCAGCGCCGAGGGCCTCGCGGGGCAATGCAGGTCGAAACGCAGCACAGCATAGCCGCCGTCGGCATGCTGGTCGGCCAGCAGCGCGGTCGGGCTCGCAGTACAGTCCCCGCCGCCACCTGCGATCGTGAGATGGCTGAAGGCATAGGTCTCGATCTCGCGTCGCTTGGCCTTGACCTCGCCCCAGGTGATGTCGCCGTCGCCGTTGGCATCGAGCCCGACCGCGACGTCGAGATCGCGCAGCGCGATGTCCCATTGCCCCGCGATTGCCTGGTCGCCGACATCCATCCTCAGATCGCTGTCCGACGACAGATGTGCCGAAACCGCTTGCGTTGCCAGGATCAGGGTTGACAGGCTGGCGAGGAAGCTTATCCGGCT
>CAZNNJ010000823.1:0-2684 GCA_964574305.1 uncultured Rhodospirillales bacterium
AAACAAGGGGCTTTTGGGTGTCGGGAACAAGGCCCGGATGCCCTTTTACGGTCCTGGTGTTTTTTTCTGATCGACTTTCCGCCCCGTGTTCGTGTCGATCTTAACGTATCGCCCGGTAACAGGATTTTTTGCCTGCGCACGTTCTTTGACCGCGCCGATTCGGCTAGAGTGGTTCGTATTTTTTGCCATGCCATCCTCGACCGGAAAGTGCCTTTCAACATGGCATGCTAGCGGCAAATCCACAATGTCGGACCATCAGAATCCGTCTCCAACTTGACATATGTCGGCGGCCAAGGCTTTGGTCTGCGCCCGAACGCGCCGACCGAACCGGCGCGGCCTCCATGAGGGAAGTTACAGCGTGTCCCAGAGAATTCTTGCGTCATGCCTGACCGCCACGGCGCTGCTCGCCTCCGCCCCAATGCTGAGCCCAGGAGCGATGGCGCAGAACGCCGGCCGCGAGCCCGGCTTCCCCACTTTCTCGCCGCCGCCGGTCACCGACACCAAGGGCCAGGCTATTTTCAAGGAGCGCTGCTCGCCCTGCCATGACCAGAAAGAAAGCCGGGCGCCGGCCACCGCCTATCTCTCGACCCGCCTTCCGAGTGAGATCATCTACACCCTGACCAAGGGCGAGATGGTGAACCAGGCCGCCGGCCTGTCGGCCGACGACGTCCATGCCGTCGCCCGATTCCTCACCGGCCGCGAGATCGACGCCGAGGCGCCGGCGGATGCCAACATGTGCAAGACCCCAGGCCAGATCGCGACCGATCCGAAACAGTGGGCGGGCTGGGGCCATGACGTGCACAACACCCGCTTTCAGACCGAGCCGGGCCTGACCGCCGCCGACCTGCCGAAGCTCAAGGTCAAATGGGCCTTCGCCCTGCCGGGCCTTACCGGTTCCCCGACCGTCGCCGGCGACCATCTGTTCGTCACCAGCCGGATGGGCAAGGTCTTCTCGCTCGACACCAGGACCGGCTGCACCTGGTGGTCCTACCAGGCCGACAGCCCGATCCGGAACGGCATCGCCATCGGGGTGCTGGCCGAAGGGAAAGCCGGCGCCTATTTCGGCGACCAGCATGCCGTGGTCCATGCGCTGGACGCCGTCACCGGCAAGACGCTGTGGGACACCAGGATCGACGACTATCCCAATGCCCGTATCGTCGGCTCGATCACCTTCCACAAGGGCGTTGTCTATGCCCCGGTGACCTCGGCGGACGAGGTCGATGCCAACGATCCGGCCTATGAATGCTGCAAGTTCCGCGGCAGCGTCACCGCGCTGGACGCCGCCACCGGCAAGGTGATCTGGAAAGGCTACACCATCGCCGAGGAGGTCCGCCCGACCCGCAAGAACGACGCCGGGACCCAGATGTACGGCCCCTCGGGTGGCGGCGTCTGGTCGGCGCCGACGGTCGACGAGAAGCGGGGCCTCATCTTTGCGGCAACCGGCGACAGCTACACCAACGCGCCGACCGACGGCACCGACGCTGTGGTCGCTTTCGACATCAAGACCGGCAGGCGCGTCTGGGCCTCCCAGGTGCTGAAAGACGATGCCTGGCTCTACAAGTGCGAGGGCAGGCCGGTCGGCAACTGCCCGGCGCCGCAGGGGCCGGACCATGATTTCTCCAGCCCGCCGCTGCTGCAAACGATGGCCGACGGCAAGGACATCCTGGTCTCCGGCTCCAAGTCCGGCGAGGTCTGGGCCTTCGACCCCGACAACAAGGGCAAGATCCTGTGGCACGCGACGGTCGGCAAGGGATCGTCGTCCGACCCGATCTGGGGCTCCGCCGCGGACGGGACCCGAGTCTATGTCGGCACGCCCAGCGCCGCGCTGACCGAGGGCAAGCAGGGCGGCTTCAGCGGCATCGATCTCAAGACCGGCCGCATCGTCTGGCACACCGAGTCCCCGGCCCAGACCTGCGGCTGGGGCGCCGCCGGCTGCATCCACAAGCAGACCGCGGCGGTAACGCTGATCCCCGGCGCCGCCCTATCAGGAGCGTGGGACGGGCACCTGCGCGCCTACGACACCGCGACCGGCGAGATCCTATGGGATTTCGATGACGTTCAGACCTGGGACGCGGTGAACGGCGTCAAGGCCTTCGGTGGCAACCTGGACAGCGCGCCCCAGATCGTCTCGAACGGCACGCTGTTCCTCAACGCCGGCAACTCCGCCCTGTCCTCACCCCGCCACGGCGACGCGGTGCTGGCGATCACGGTGGATGGGAAGTAGATGAAGCGACTGGCTTATCTCCGGGACCCGGATGTCATATCCTTCCTGAGTTTCTTTCGTACCCTCATGACCTCAGGAAGGTCGAATATAGAAGCGCAAATCCAAGGCTCCCCGGGGAACGCCGACATTTCAAAGTCGCGGGCGTGGAGGAGGCCCTTCGGAACTATGCGTGGCCAGCCACTTTTACCGCGATCGACGCCAACGACGTTTATCCAGAAGGGGCCGTCGAAACATGCTCCTGGGAAACGACCAAGCAGGCGTTGGACTTCCTCTCAACTCGGTTGAAGCAAGCGATCGGCCAATCCGATGATAGGAAAACCCTCTCGATCAGTGCGCAAATCCTGATTTGGGGGATGGGAGTGGCGAGAGGACGACCAGCACTGGAATTGCTGAAAAATGCGCCAGACGGGCCTGCACGGTATCTCAAGCGAATTCGACCCGCGATCCAACTCGACTTCGC
>CAZNNJ010000824.1:0-2683 GCA_964574305.1 uncultured Rhodospirillales bacterium
TATCGCTCATCATTGCCCTCGCAGAGCTGCCGCAAGTGTCGTGCTCGTGTCGACGCATCAGTCGCTGGGCCGGGCAAGCACGAGTCTTCCAGCGAAGGAGAATCACCGGCTGATTCTGACGACGACTCAGATCAAGGGCCTCCTCCACGCAGACTTGTCACTGGCCTTCGTCCCAAGAGTCCTTCTCAATCTGGTCGTGTTCGATCAGCTGCTGCTCGTGCTGCCCCAGGTTTCGGTTCAGCTGGACGAAATTTGGGGCGAGCACGACAACCCCCATCCCGATCCCGCCGCCCAGGCATCGGTCCTTCGGCGCTTCCATCCGGAGCTTGATTTCCAGGTGATTCCGGGCGCGGGACATTGGGCGATGTATGAAAGGCCGGCAGCGTTCAATCGCACGGTTCTGGATCTCCTGTCCCGTCCGCTCAGGCCGCGGCAGTAAGCCGCCTGCGCGGGAAAAGGCCGACCATGAAGACCTTGCTGATCGTTTATGCCTCCGTGACCGGCGGGGCGCGGCAAATGGCCGAGGCCGCCGCACGCGGCGCGGGCCAAGAGCCGGGCGTTCGCTGCCGCCTGCTGCACGCGGACATGGCGGGCGCTGAGGACGTGCTGGCGGCCGACGGCTATATCTTTGTTTCGCCGGAGATGCTCGCCGCCCTGGCAGGGCAAATGAAGTGGTTTTTCGACCGCGTCTATTACCGGGTGCTGGACCGCGTCAACGGCCGCCCCTATGCCCTGCTGGTCTGCGCCGGCAGCGACGGGCAAAACGCGGTGCGCCAGGTGATCCGCATCGCCGCCGGCTGGCGGCTGAAAGCAGTTGCCGACCCGCTCATCGTCTGCACGCAGGCGCAGACGCCGGAGACGATCCTTGCGCCGAAAAGGATCGGAGCCGACGACCTGCAGCGCTGCGAGGAAACCGGTTTGGCGCTGGCCGCCGGACTCGCCGCGGGCATCTTTTGAGGGGCCCCTATTTCGGCCAGTAGTGCAGCATCGTCTCCGCGTCGGCGCGTTCGTAGGTCCAATGGCGGCCGACCCTGGTGCCGGTGCGTTTCCACAGCTTGGCCTGCATTTCCGCGTACATCACCGGCGCGCCGATGCCGTCCATGATCACCGCGCCATCGACTTCCTTGATGCCCTGGCTGGCCAGCACCTCCGCCAGAATCCCCTCCATGGCGATGATGACGTCGGCGCCCTCCTTCACCGCCTGGCGGGCGAGCTTCATGAACAGCGCCACATAGTCCTTGGGGTCCTCGAATGCCGCCACGGGCTCAGCCTCGGTGAAGTCGGGGTCCATGGGCCAGCAGGGCCCGACGCGCCCTTCCAGCCGGTGGCGGGCGATGCTTTGCTTGATGATGCGCATGATCTGGCGATTGAGCGTGATGATGCCGATGGTCTGGCCCAAGGCGCAGCCCATGAGGAGCGAGGTTTCGATGTGCGACGACACCGGAATGTCCACCGCGGAACGGATCTCGGGCAGAAAGGCATCGAGATAGGTGCCGATATGGAAGGCGTCATAGCCTTCGCGTTCGGCCTTGATCGCATTGCCGATGAACACCGGCCCCAGGGCCGCATGGAACACCGCCGGGTAGCGCAGATTTTCCGACGGCAGCTTTCCGCCCCAGGTGCCGGCCGGCACGCCGTGGAGATCGACAATGGTGCCGGGATCGACCACGCGCTTGAAATGAGCCTGGAGCTGTTCGGCATATTTGCCAGAGCTGCCCAATTCCGCGGCCGACTGATACCAGATGCGGACCATGCGCGCGTCTCCCCTTCCCCCTCATTCAGCGAAGGGCATTCTCATCATGAATTGACGGGAATTGGTACCGTTTCTCGCCGCCACACGCGATCCAATCGTCGGCGGGCCGCATCGACAGGGAGTACCCCGCACGCCCTGTCCGCGAGCGCTGGCTGACGTCGTATAGTCCGCGAGGAGCGCAATTCGCCCGAGCGCGGCTCGACCCGATTGCGCTCGGCATCCGGCGAAACTGTCTCGGTGGGGTCGATCATGGCGCATGCTCTCCGTCATTCCGCGCGTTCGCACTTCCGGCCGGTCGTCTGGACCTTGATCCTGGGCGTCCTCGGTGTCGCCGCAAATCCCGGCATATCGTCGTCGGCGTCGGCCGCCGCCGTGCAGTGGAAGCAGTCCAACTACACGATCAAAGGCAGCACGATCGAGATCTTCCGCAAGCCGCTCACCGCCGCGTCACCCGATAGCGGCATCCTCCGGATTACGACCAGCGGCGGTAATCTATGGTTCTCGGAGGAACAGCTTGCGACGAGCCCGATCGTGAGGATGACGCCGACCGGCCTCGCCACCGCCTATCCGCTGCCGACCGCGAATGCGGGCGTCGAGGCCGTCACCAGGGGGCCGGACGGCAATGTCTGGTTCACCGAGTACAAGACGTCGAAGATCGGCAAGATCACGCCGTTGGGCCACATCACCGAGTATAAGACTCCGTTCGATCCGCTCCAATCCGTCGACATCAAGACGGGTGCCGACGGCAATCTCTGGTTCGGGACCGATTTTCACGGAATCGGTCGTGCCACGATCGCCGGAAAGATCAACTTTTTCCCGATCAAGAACGACTCGACGCAGCCGACGGCGCTGACGCCCGGTCCGAACAAGCCGCTGTGGTCTATTGCATGGGCGGGCAACAATGACGGCTTCATCACGACAACCGGCAGG
>CAZNNJ010000825.1:0-2681 GCA_964574305.1 uncultured Rhodospirillales bacterium
CGCTCAGCCGGATCGCCGATGAAGCGGATATGGCCGGCGCGTGCGTCGGTCGCGACGCCGAAGAAATCGGTGATCGCGCCGTCGCGGTCGGCATAGAGTGCGTTCATGGTGAAGTCGCGCCGGGCGGCGTCCGCCCGCCAGTCGTCGGTGAAGGCGACGACGGCATGCCGCCCGTCGGTTTCGACATCGCGGCGAAGCGTCGTCACCTCGAAAGGATGGCGCCCGACCATGACGGTTACGGTGCCGTGGGCGATCCCGGTGGGAATGGCCTTCAGGCCCGCAGCCTCGACCGCGCGCGCCACATCCTCAGGCATCGCCGGGGTGGCGACATCGATGTCGGACACCTTGCGGCCGAGCAGCGCGTCGCGCACCGCGCCGCCGACGAAGCGGAAATCGACGCCGCCGGCATCCAGCGCCGCGATCAGCGTCCGCGTCGCCTTGGCATCCAGCCAGGAGCGGTCGTTCAGCATGGCCGCGACAGGTTACCCGGCGAAGATTTCGGCGAGATTGACCAGCATGCCGGCAGTCGCGCCCCAGATGTTCCGCTTGTCGTAGCGGAAGACATAGAAATAGCGCGTCACGCCCTGGAAGTCGTAGCTCTCGGTCTGCCGGTTGCCCGGGTCGAGGATGAAATCCAGCGGCACCTCGAACGCGTCGTCGACCTCATTGGGGTCCAGCTTGAGCGTGAAGCCTGGCTCGACCAGCGATACGACCGGGGTCACGTTGAAGCCGGTGCGGGTGATATAGCGGTCCAGCCTGCCCACCGGCTCCACATGGGTGCGGTCGAGGCCGATTTCTTCTTCCGCCTCGCGCAGCGCAGCCGCGACCTCATCGGCATCGCCGTCGTCGACCCGGCCGCCCGGGAAGGCGATCTGGCCGGCATGGCGCTTCAGATGTTCGGTGCGCTGGGTCAGCAGGATGGAGAAGCCCTGAGGCCGGTCGACCAAAGGCACCAGCACGGCCGCGGCGCGCAGCTCGCCCATCGGGAGCATGCCTGGATTGAGCTCGTGGTCGCCGCGGTTCCGCCCACCGCCCCGGTCGGGCCCGGGCACCCGGTCCTGGAAGATCCGGCGGATGTCGCCCTTGGTCAGGCCGTGGGTCGTCGTGGCTACGGCGTTCCCGGCAGCTGCCCCAGTGGAAAGAATGTCTGCCCGCTCCATACGCCCAGCTCAGTTCCTTGCGGCGTCTGCCGTTCCTCGGCGAGTTCGACCAGCTCGGGGAGGCCGGGGCGCCAGATAGGGCACTCCGGACGATCGGGGATGAGGATCGCGGGGGGGGGTGGGTCGCTAAACTCAGGGTCCCCGCCAGTGCCGTGAGCCACTCGAATGGGATGGTCGGGACCAGCCGTCACCCACTCGTCCAGATTGGTCCGGAACGATAAACTCCGGCCCTCGCCCTCCCCCTCGGCCTTCACCTCGACCGCGACGAAGGGCACGTCCTCGACCGTGATCCGGCCGCGCTCGGCCGGGGTGACCAGCCAGTAGTCGCCGGCATCGTCGCGCCTTAGAACGGTGGAAAACAGCTTGACCAGGGCAATTCGCCCGATCGGAGAACCGTGATAGAACCACGTGCCGTCGCGGCCGATGCGCATGTCGTACTGCTCGTCCGGCCGGTTGTCGCCCGGCGGAAACGGCAGCGTGCTCGGGGTGGGCATTTTGTCCATACGCAGGCTCGTCCTAATATGACTAAATTAAAGTATGAGAGCGGCGAGGGTGGAAGGGAAGGATCGGGGTTGATGAGTTTGACCGAGACACAGGGTTCCGCCACGGCGGAGATCGAGGCCCGCCACCTGGCGGCCCGGATCGAGGCGACGGCGGATCGGCTGAAGGCGCTGCGCACCGGGATCGGCCGGGTGATTTTCGGCCAGGAGACGGTGATCGAGCATACGCTGGTCTCGATCCTGGCGGGCGGCCATGTGCTGCTGATCGGCGTTCCGGGCCTCGCCAAGACCAAGCTGGTCGAAACGCTGGGGCTGGGCCTCGGCCTCGACGCCAAGCGGGTCCAGTGCACGCCCGACCTGATGCCCGCCGATATCCTCGGCTCCGAGGTGCTGGAGGAGGCCGGCGACGGCCGCCGCGCCTTCCGCTTCATCCCCGGCCCGGTCTTCTGCCAGTTGCTGATGGCCGACGAGATCAACCGCGCGTCCCCACGCACCCAGTCGGCGCTGCTGCAGGCGATGCAGGAGCACAAGGTCTCCGTCGCCGGCGCAGACCGCGATCTGCCGGCGCCGTTCCATGTGCTGGCGACCCAGAATCCGCTGGAGCAGGAGGGCACCTATCCTCTGCCCGAGGCGCAGCTCGACCGTTTCCTGATGCAGATCGATGTCGGCTATCCCGATCTCGGCGCCGAGCGGCGGATCCTGATCGAAACCACTGGCGCCGTCGATACCAAGCCGGTCCAGGTGATGACGGCCGAGGAGCTGATCGAGGCCCAGCGGCTGGTCCGCCATGTGCCGATCGGAGAGCGCGTGGTCGAGGGGATCCTCACCCTGGTCCGCGCCGGACGGCCGATGGACACCGACCAGACCGATATCCGCCGCCATGTCGCCTGGGGCCCCGGCCCGCGCGCCAGCCAGGCGCTGGCGCTGGCGGCACGGGCACGGGCGCTGCTCGAGGGACGGCTGTCGCCGTCGCTGGACGATGTCGTGGCGCTGGCCCGGCCGATCCTGCGGCACCGCATGG
>CAZNNJ010000826.1:0-2672 GCA_964574305.1 uncultured Rhodospirillales bacterium
TTAACTGAAGGAGGCGCCAAAGCCCGACACGCCGGGTGGGCTGGTCTATGGGACCGGGGCCGAGCATTGGCACCGCTATGACGCCTGGCCGCGCGCCTGCGCCAGCGGCTGCCCGGAGGCGTCGAAGAATCTGTACCTTTTGCCCGGCGGCAAGCTTGGCTTCGATCCGCCGGCGGCAGGCAAGGGCAATTACGATGAATATGTCTCCGACCCGGCCAAACCGGTGCCCTACCGCCAGCGCCCGACCCTGATGAACGACGATCCGGACTCGACCTGGGACGAATGGCTGGTCGACGACCAGCGCCATTCCGCCTCACGCCCCGACGTGCTGGTCTATGAGACCGACACGCTGAAGGCGCCGATCCGCATCGCCGGCCAGCCTTTCGCCGACATCGTCGCCTCGACCAGCGGCACGGATTCGGACTGGGTGGTGAAGTTGATCGATGTCTGGCCCGACGAGGTGCCGGAGCGGCCGAAGATGGGCGGCTATCAGCAGATGATTTCGGCCGACATCTTCCGCGGCCGCTACCACGACGACCTGTTGGTGGCGCACCCACTGGAGGCCAACAAGCCGCTCGCCTACCGCATCCGCCTGCCCAACGCCGACCACACCTTCCTGCCCGGCCACCGCATCATGGTCCAGGTGCAGTCGACCTGGTTCCCGCTCTACGACCGCAACCCGCAGACCTTCATCCCCAACATCATGTTCGCCAAACCCGAGGATTTCACCAAGGCGACCCAGCGCATCTGGCACGCGCCGGGTCAGGCGAGCGCTATCGAGCTGCCGGTGATTTCGGCGGGGGAGTAACAGTAGACCAGTGAGACTTCGGAGGGAAAATGCAGCTACCAAGCGAAAATGAAATTCGGCTGGCGCTCGCCGCATTAGCTCGCCCGCACGGTGCCTGGCCGACGTCGGTGGATCGGTATCTGTACATCCAGCAATCCCTTCGCTTGAGCGACGTATCCAAATCGGCAGAATTCCAGCTGGCCTATAATGGCTTCTATGTCGTCCGGCGCTCTATTCGATGGCGCGAAATTTACTTCGGCTTATTCGAAGAGATTAAGAATCAAGAACATGTCACCTTCTCCGACATATTACAGGAGCTCTGGTGTCGAACTGGCCGCTTGGAACCTTCTTTCACCAGCAAGCTGTTCGCCACGTTGAAACCAGATCAGCCCGTCATCGATAGCATCGTGTTAGGTCAGATGGGGCTGAGGTTGCCGTACCCATCTGCTGCTAATCGTGCAGAAAAAATGGTTTCGATTCACTCTCGGCTGGCAAGCGAACTCGCCGCGAAATTGGCTACCCTTCGCTGGAAAGACTATGAGTTGCTTTTTGATCAGAGATTTCCTAGGGCAAGTAAGATTGCTGCAATCAAGAAACTCGATTTCATTTTATGGCAGAATAGAACTTAAATGACTACATTTCTAGCTTTTCTCGGGGCGGTCGGCCTGGGCACGATTATTGCTGCCCTGGTTAGTCATATGACTGCCATCTCGAATCATCGACAGGCATGGATAAACGCTCTGCGAGATGATCTCGCGGAGTTTTTCAAGGCGCTCGAAGAAATGAATAATATTAGCCGCCTGCTTCCTCGCTAGATACTCCACCCTGAGCTCCCGCTTCAGCACCTTGCCGGCGGCTGAGAAGGGCAGAGGCTCCAGGTGGATATCCCCGCTGCGCGGGCATTTATAGTGGGCGATGATCGCCTTGGCGTCCGCCGACCGCCCCCGATTCAATGATTTGCGTTGACCAAGGTCAGGGCTGTGGCGACCTCGATGAACAGGCTTTGCGGACGGTTGGCGAGGGGGATGAAGAAGTGCTTTTGATAGAATGCCTTGGCCGTTTCGTCGATCGCGTCCGCGAAGATGGCGTGCGCACCGACAGGCGACGAAACTGTCCGCGCGATCGCGTCGTAAAGGAGCAGGGAGCCGATATTTTGCCCCTGAAAGCCGGCATCCCGGCCCAGCCAGCCGATCAGGACGGCCGGGACCGTCGGATATCTGGGCAGTTTTCTTGTTAAGTCCGACGGGATTTCGGTCAGGGGGATTGCGCTGGACGACAAGGTGTAAAACCCGGCTATCCGTTCACTTTCCCGTTCGATGAGGACATAGCATGCCGCATAGCGCCGCTTCACGTCCTGGGACACGACCGTGCGGAAATAGTGATCGATCTTCTCATTGCCGCTCGTGAAGGCAGAGCGGTCATGCCTGGCGAGGGCCTCCGAAAAGAACCGGCTCACCGCATTTCGACAGTCTCGGAATGAAGCCGCTTGGCCAACCGCAGCGCGTCGTTCGGCGCGCGCGGGTTCAGCAGCGCCTCGGCAAACCGCAATTGATCCTCGGCGGAAAGACGGATGATTTCCGCCTCTTCGATTGTCCGGCGGGCCGCATCATGCGCAGCGGTGACGACAAAGTCGGTAAGGCTGCGTCCGCTCAGTTCCGCGGCATGCTTCAGCGTGGCGTAAACGCTGGCCGGAAGCCGCGCCTCCAGGCGTGCGGTTTGATCGTCTGGCATCTGAGTCTCCTACCCAAAGATACGGCAATTTGCCGTATCCTTCAAGATGCCGACCTACTTCGCCCCGGCCTTCGCCAGATACTCCACCCGCAGCTCCCGCTTCAGCACCTTGCCGGCGGCTGAGAGGGGTAGGGGCTCCAGGCGGATATCCACG
>CAZNNJ010000827.1:0-2672 GCA_964574305.1 uncultured Rhodospirillales bacterium
CTTTGCGCCGGTGTGCTGGGACGCGGCGCATCAGTTCCTGCCGATCCTGAAGAACGCGACTTTCGAGGACGTCGTTACCGGCGGGACCGAGATCGGCGCGGTCGATATCCGCGACCGCATCCACGCCTTGCCGCCGGACGAAGCCAAATCCTTCATCGTCGGGCTGCTGATCGAGGAGGCAGCGCGGGTGATGTCGTTCGCCCCCGACCGGATCGACCCACAGCGGCCGCTGTCGGAGTTCGGCATGGATTCGCTGATGGCGGTTGAGCTTCGGCTCGCGCTCGAAACCAGGCTCGGCATCGATGTGCCGCTGGTGTCGCTGTCGGATAATACTTCGCTTTCGACGATCGCCACCCGTATGGTGCGGAATCTGTCCAAACCTGATTCGGGTAGCAATTCCTTGGTCGACACCATTCTGCGCCACGAATCCGGCGCCAACGAGACGCTGGACCATACGCACGAAGCCAACCCGCTCAGCCACGCCCTCGAACGCTGACGGATGAGCACGGAAGGTAAGAGCGGCCTGTCCTCGGCAGACAAGGCCAGCCTGCTGCAGCGCCTGACCGGCCATGCCAAGACCGAGCCGCGCGTCCCGGCGGCGCCCAAGTCCCAGTACCGGCTGGACGATCTGTCCGACCTCGAGTCCTACGACCAGTTCAAGATCGTCCGCTCGGCGGCGGAGCTGCTCGGCATTTCCGACCCCTATTTCCGCGTCCATGACGGGATCGCCGGGGCCGAGACCGCGATCGAAGGGCGGAAATTCATCAATTTCTCCTCCTACAATTATCTTGGCCTCAATGGCCATCCGGGTGTTACGGCAGCGGCCAAGGAGGCCATCGACCGCTTCGGCACCTCGGTGTCGGCCAGCCGGCTGGTGTCGGGTGAGCGCCCGCCGCACCGGGAACTGGAACGCCGCCTGGCCGAGTTGCACGGCGCAGAGGATTGCGTCGCTTTCGTCAGCGGCCATGCCACCAACGTGACCGTGATCGGTCACCTGATGGGTAAGAACGACCTGATCCTGCACGACGCCTTCGTTCATAACAGCGCGGTCCAGGGCGCGCAGCTGTCCGGCGCCCGGCGCCTGAGCTTCCCGCATAACGATGTTGCCACGGCCGAACGCCTGCTGGCCGAGAACCGGGCCCGCCACAAGCGGGTGATGCTGGTGATCGAAGGCCATTACAGCATGGATGGCGATATCCCCGACCTGCCGGCTTTCAGCGTCATCGCGCGCCGTTACGGCGCCTGGCTGCTGGTCGACGAAGCCCATTCGCTGGGCGTGGTCGGCAAGACCGGCAAGGGCGTCGCCGAGCATTTCAACCTGCCGGCCAGCGCCGCCGATTTCTGGATGGGCACGCTCAGCAAGACCCTGTCCGGCTGCGGCGGCTATATCGCCGGCAAGAGCGACCTGGTCGAATATCTGAAGGTCTCGGCCCCCGGCTTCGTCTATTCGGTCGGCATGCCGCCGCCGATCGCCGCCGCCGCGATCGCCTCGCTGGACGTCATGGCGCGCGAGCCGGAACGGGTTGCCAAGCTGAATGCAAATACAAGGCTGCTGATGGACGAGATCGCGCAGGCCGGGCTCGATACCGGGCTTTCGGCCGGCTTCGGCATCGTGCCGGTCATCACCGGCAGCTCGATCAGCGCCGCCCGCCTGTCCGATGCCTTGTTCAAGCGCGGGATCAATGTCCAGCCGATCATCTATCCGGCGGTGCCTGAGAAATCCTCGCGGCTGCGCTTCTTCGTCTCCTCCGAACATACGCAAGAGCAGATCGCCACGACGGTCGGTGTCCTCAGGGAAGAAGCCAGACGGGTCTTCGCCGAGAAGGTCGATATGGCGGCGCTGGCGGTCAAGCTCGCCAAGCTCAGAAGCTAAAAGCCGGATTTCTCGTCGAAGGCCGAGATATTCTCCCGCCGGCGCCAGACATTCGGCTTGATGCCCAGTTTCTCCAGCCGGTCGCCCCACCACCAGAACAGGCCGACCCGGTTGCGCGCCGCGGTCTTCGTCCGCCACAGCGCGGAGAAGGACCACGGCACGAAGGGCGAGTGCCGGCCATAGGCCCAGATTTCGACCCGCATCGACGGCTTGTCGCTGACGCCGCGGGCGTGAAAGCCGAACATGTCGGCGACCACCAGAGTATTGGCCTTGACCGCGACCGCCTGGGGCGGCGGCAGGCCGAGCGCGTCCAGATCGGACGGGTCGATCCGGAACGAGCCGCGGCGGCTGAGCCTCTCGCCGTCGCTCGACACGGCGACGCTCATCGCCTTTTCCCATGCGAGCCGCGCCTCGGTCGGCTTGTGGGAGCCGGGCACGAACATGAAGGGCGCCCCCCGCTCCTCGACATCGGTCAGGAACAGCCAGGCCTTGACGCTGGGCTGGAAGGCGTCGGTGTGGAGCTTCAGCTGCGGATCGGGCGGTCCGGCGCGGATATGGGTCAGGATGGTCTGCAGATAGAACATCGGCTCGACGTCGAAGCTGTTCACATAGCGGGTGATGCCCTGGAACTCCGGCAGCTCGATCACCGTCCGCACCGCGGGCAGCTTGTCCAGCAGCTTGGGGTCGAGCGCGATGCGGCGAGTGACGGTGTCGCCCTGCAGCGTTTCCCGGCAAGGGCCGCGATAGGCCTTCACCTCCGCGAGCAGGTCCCGGAACAGATCAGCAGGCAGGAAATCGG
>CAZNNJ010000828.1:0-1525 GCA_964574305.1 uncultured Rhodospirillales bacterium
GGGAGAGAGGCGCCGGTAGGGGCGGACCGTAATAATATTGGCCCAAGAGGGGAACAGCGCAAAGGCGGGGCGCCTGAAGCCGTTAACATGTACTCGGGCCTTTACCGGCCGGCCGGGCGCGCCCGGGGGCCGGCCGCCGCGCGGGCGATCGCGATCAGCGATTCGGCCGCCAGCAGCGTGTCGTTGGCGCCGGTGCGCTTGGACTGCGCCTCGGCCTCGACCAGCCGGTCGAGCGCGGCCTGGATGCGCCCCAGCGGCCAGCGCTGGACGTCGGCGGCGAACGTGTCCTTGGCCTTGTAGAAGACCGGCGGCTGAAGCTGCGACAGGGCCCGGTCCATCGATGCCCCGGCATCGAGCCGCGCCCGGGTCACATGCAGCCGGCGGAAATAGGTCTGGGTGACGCGCAGGATCGCGACCCCGCCGACACCTTCCCCGGCCAGCCGGTCGAGGCAGCGGTCCAAAGCGGCGAAATTCCCGTCCAGCGCCGCGCGCATCGTTTCGTCCATGCCCAGCGTCGCGGTGTCGACCACCGCCGCCTCGACATCGGCGATCTCGATGGCGCGCGTATCGCCCATATAGATCAGCAGCTTGTCCAGCTCGCCGCGGGCCAGCATGCGGTCGCCGACCAGGCTCGAGGCGAGCAGCCGCATCGCGTCGGGGTCGATGGTCTTGCCGGCCTCGGCGATCTGGGCCTGGAGGGTGCGGGCCAGGCCCGCCTCGTCCTCGACATAGCAGGGCAACGCGGCGGGGGCGTCAGGCCTTTCGGCCGGCTTGCGCGGCGGTGAGCGGGCGGTCAGGTCGCCGGCCTCGATCACCGTCAGGCTGTCGCCCGCCGGCCCGTCCAGCATCGCGGTCAGCGCGCGGGTGACCTTGTCCGATCCGTCGCGGATGCGAATCAGCCGCCGCCCGCCCATCAGCGACATGGCGGAGGCTTCGTCGGCCAGCAGGGCGGGGTCGGCCGCCAGGGCATCGGTCGCCAGCACCGCGACCTGGAACGGGTCGTTCAGGTCGGGGACGACGGTCTTGCCCAGCCGCGCGGCGCGCTCCCGCACCAGCCCCTCGTCGCCGCCATAGACCACGACCGCGCGAACCGCCGGATCGGGACGCCCAAGGAACCGCTCGATCGCCGCGCCCTGCAGCTTCATTGCGCCGTTGCGGCCTGTTTCTGAACTTGGTCCCCGGTGGTGAAGTACATGGCCAGGTGGAGGGTCATGTCGTCGGCGATCTGCTGCAGGCCCTGGGTCTCGGCATCGTCCTGGCTCAGCACCGAGCTGAACTGGTTGATCAGGATGTTGTAGCCGGTCGAGGTGCGCAGTGTTTCCTTCAGCACCACCTTGCCGTTTGAAGTGTCGGTCAGCGCATATTTGACGGTGAGGCGGACCTGGCCGCGAGTGGAAGTCGAATTCTGCTGCAGGCCCAGATTGACCACCGCCTCCGTGATCCCGACCTGGAGCTTGTAGCGGTAATCCGTGTCGGCGCCGCTCGGATGCAGCGAATCGATCAGCATGTTGCGCATCTGCTGCCC
>CAZNNJ010000828.1:1535-2667 GCA_964574305.1 uncultured Rhodospirillales bacterium
GAGTATCGAATCGGGTCGGATCGATCGAACTTCGCGTTCGAGCCGCGGCCCGGGGACAAACACGGACGGGGACTTGCCGGCGCTGTCCACGCCATAGACCGGCTTGAAGCCGCAGCCGGCCAGGGCCAGCAGGCCCAGCAGGGCCAGGCTGCGCATCTTACACGACGACATTGACGATCCGATTGGGCACGACAATGACCTTTCTGGCGGGTTTACCCGCCATTGCGGTGACGATCTTGGCGTCGCCCAGCGCCGCCGCCTCGGCCGTGGCCTGGTCGGCGTCGCGCGGCAGCGCGATCGTCGATTTCAGCTTACCATTGACTTGCACCGCCATGGTCACGGAATTGCTGATCAGCAGCGCCGGGTCGGCAACCGGCCAGGATTCCTCGGCCAGCAGCCGCTCGCGGCCCAACGCCTGCCACATCTCCTCGCCCAGATGCGGCATCATCGGCCCGGCCAGCCGCACCAATATGTCCACCGACTCGGACAGCGCCTTGGCCAACGCCGGGTCGGCCGGGCGCGTCTCGCCGTCGGCCGGCAGCGCCGCGATCAGGTCGCCGATCGCGTTGGAGAGAATCCGTACCTCCGCCACCGCGATATTGAGCGCGAAGGCGTCGATGCTGGACGTCATCTTGTCAACCGCGCGATGGGCGGTGCGGCGCAACTCCTCGGCCTTGTCGGCCCCGGGGGCGCCGTCCTTGGGCGTGACGGTCTTATAATCCTCCATCAGGCGCCACAGGCGGTTGACATAGCGCCAGGCGCCCTCGACGCCGGCCTCGGTCCATTCCATGTCGCGCTCGGGCGGCGTGTCGGACAGCATGAACAGCCGCACCGCATCGGCGCCATAGGTGCCCAGGATCGCCGAGGGATCGACCGTGTTCTTCTTCGACTTCGACATCTTCTCGACGCGGCCGGCGGTCAGCACCGCCCCGTCTTCAATCCGGGTGATGACGCCGCCCTCGCCGCGCTGGATTTCCGCCGGCGAGACCCACTCGCCATCAGGCGCGCGATAGGTCTCGTGGGTGACCATGCCCTGGGTGAACATGCCGTCGAACGGCTCGGCCAGGTCGAGATAGCCGCATTTGGACATCGCCCGGGTGAAGAAGCGCGAATAGAGCAGATGCAGCACGGC
>CAZNNJ010000829.1:0-2658 GCA_964574305.1 uncultured Rhodospirillales bacterium
TCCCGCCGGGGAGGCGCCGATTCCGGGCGTCGTCCGCGACGCGCTCGTCGCCGGCCTGCAGGGCCACGGCCACCGCAACGTCGCCCCGCTGCCCAATCCGGCGGCGCTGGCCGGCATGGTCGCCCCGGTCGCCACGCAGGGCGACTTCGTGGTCTGCCTGGGCGCCGGCAGCATCACCAACTGGGCGGCGGCGCTGCCGGGTGAGCTCGACGCGCTGCAGAAAGGGGCAAGGCGATGATGGCTGCCCGCAAGCCCCTGCCCGACCTGGCCGACCGGCTGCCGCAGGTGCGCGGCCGCATTCGCGGCGATGTCGCGCTGGCGCCGCTGACCTGGTTCCGCGTCGGCGGCCCGGCCGAGATCCTGTTCCGCCCGGCCGATATCGAGGACCTGGCCGCCTTCATGGCCGCCTGCCCCGCCGACATTCCGCTGATGCCGCTGGGCGTCGCCTCCAACCTGCTGATCCGCGACGGCGGGCTGAAGGGTGTCGTCGTCCGGCTGGGCGGGGAATTCGCCCGCGTGCGCTTCGACGGGACCAAGGTGATCGCCGGCGCCGGCGCGCTGGACCTGACGGTGGCGGAGGAAGCCTGTGCCGCCGGGCTGGCGGGGCTGGAATTCCTTTCCGGCATCCCCGGCACGATCGGCGGCGCGGTCAGGATGAATGCCGGCGCCTATGGCAGCGAGATCGTCGACATCATCGAATCCGCCGTTCTGGTGACCCGCGCCGGCAAGGTGGTGACCATCCAAGGCGACCAGCTCGGCCTGTCCTATCGCCACAGCGAATTGCCCGAGGGCGCGATCGTCGTCGAGGCGACCCTGCGCGGCCGGCCCGACCAGCCGGAGCAGGTGGCCAAACGGATGCAGGACATCCAGACGCGCCGCGCCGAAACCCAGCCGATCCGCGCCCGCACCGGCGGCTCGACCTTCGCCAACCCGCCCGGCGCCAAGGCCTGGGAACTGATCGACCGTGCCGGCTGCCGGGGCCTGACCATGGGCGGTGCCCAGGTGTCGGAGCAGCATTGTAATTTCCTGATCAACACCGGCGCCGCCACCGCGGGCGAGTTGGAGGCTTTGGGCGAGGAAGTGCGCCGCCGCGTCCATAAGGACTCCGGCATCGAGCTGCGCTGGGAAATCATGCGCATCGGAGCGTTCGCATGAGCGCCCGGAAAAAAGTCACTGTCCTCACCGGCGGCTGGTCGGCTGAGCGCGGCGTGTCGCTGGTGAGCGGCAAGGGCGTAATCGAGGCGCTGACCGCCAAGGGCTATGACGTCGCGGCCTTCGACCCGCCACCGGACCTGGCCGCCATCGCCGCCGGCCTGACCCCGCATCCCGACGCCGTGTTCAACGCGCTGCACGGCACCGGCGGCGAGGACGGGACGATCCAGGCGATCCTGGACGTGATGGGCATCCCCTACACCCATTCCGGCATGCGCGCCTCCGCCGTCGCGATGGACAAGGCGCTGGCCAAGCGCGTCGTCGGCACCGCCGGCGTGCCGAGCCCGGCCGGGAAGATCGTCTCCGCCGCCGATATCGGCAAAGCCCATCCGATGCCGGCGCCCTATGTGGTGAAGCCGGTCGCCGAAGGCTCCAGCGTCGGCATCATCATCGTTCGCGAGGGTGCCAACGCACCGCCGTCATCGCCCGGCTGGGCGGCCGACGAAGCGCTGCTGGTCGAGCCCTATATCCGGGGCCGCGAACTGACCGTGGGGGTGATGAGCCGCCCCGGCGAGGCGGTGCGCGCGCTGGCCGTAACAGAGATTCAGTACGCGACCGAATTCTTCGACTACACGGCCAAATATTCCGAAGGATACGCAACGCATATTTTACCCGCGAAAATCCCCGAATCAGTTTATAGCGCTACAATGGAATATGCGCGATTGGCCCACGAGGCGATCGGCTGCACCGGAGTCACCCGAAGCGATTTTCGCTGGGACGATTCCAACCAAGACACCAGTGGCCTGTATTTTCTGGAGATCAACACGCAACCTGGAATGACTCCCATTTCACTAGTTCCCGAACAGGCTCAGCAGATCGGCCTCTCCTATGCCGACCTGGTCGAGTGGATCGTGGAGGGCGCGACATGCCGGCACTGAATGCTCCCCCGCCGCGCACCGTGCGGCGGCAACCCTACAGGCATGCGGGCGCGGTCAAATGGGCCGGGCGGGCGGCGAAACTTGCCCTGGTGGCGGCGGTCGCCTGGACCGGCTTCGTAGGCTGGCGCTCCGGCAGGCTGGCGATCATGGCCGACGATGTGGCTTCGCGTTTCATCGCGCTGTCGGTCGCGGGCGGCTTCAAGATCGAGAATGTCGAGGTGGTCGGACGCGAGCAGACCGATCCCAAGGCGCTGCTGGCGGCCGCCGGCCTCAAGCGCGGCGATCCGATCCTGGCTTTCAGCCCGGAAGCGGCGCGCCAGCGGATCGAAGGCCTGTCCTGGGTCGCCACTGCCGCGGTCGAACGCCGCCTGCCCGACACGGTCGCGATCACCATCGTCGAGCGCAAGCCGATCGCGCTGTGGCAGCACAAAGACCAGTTCGCGCTGATCGATGCCAGGGGCGAAAATCCGGGTCCGGTTCCCGGCCCCACAACCACGGGCTTGCCCGCGGGGGGTGGCGGCGACGCGCCCCCCCACGGCCCCTCCTTCCCTTGGCGTCTGGGCACCCC
>CAZNNJ010000830.1:0-2658 GCA_964574305.1 uncultured Rhodospirillales bacterium
AATAAGAGCGCAAAGCCCGGGCCAAGCGCGGAGTGCGTACCCTGCCGGCGAAGGTGCGGACGCCCCAGCGCGGCCGCGCCGGCGGCGCCCGCCGCACCGGCAAGCTGACCATTTCCCAGGCGCTGACCAATGAAGGCGAGAGCATGCGCGTGCGCAGTCTCGCCGCCGTGCGCCGCGCCCGCGAAAAGGAACGCCGCCATCACATGGGCGACGAGGAGCAGGCGAAGGTCGTGCGCGACGTCGTGCTGCCCGAGACGATCACCGTCCAGGAACTGGCCCAGCGCATGGCCGAACGCAGCGGCGATGTGGTCAAGGCGCTGATGCGGATGGGCGTGATGGCGACCATCACCCAGTCGATCGATGCCGACACGGCCGAGCTGGTCGTGACCGAATTCGGCCACCGGGTGCGCCGTGTCTCCGAATCCGACGTCGAGCTGGGGCTGGAGGGCGTCGCCGACGAGGCCGAGAACCTGGTGCCGCGGCCGCCGGTCGTCACCGTCATGGGCCATGTCGACCACGGCAAGACGTCGCTGCTCGACGCCATGCGCCAGACCAACGTAGTGTCGGGCGAGGCCGGCGGCATCACCCAGCATATCGGTGCCTATCAGGTAATGCTGGAGGGCGGCAACAAGATCACCTTCATCGACACGCCGGGCCACGCCGCCTTCACCGAGATGCGGTCGCGCGGCGCCCATGTCACCGACATCGTCGTGCTGGTGGTCGCCGCCAATGACGGGATCATGCCGCAGACGGTGGAGGCCATCGCCCACGCCAAGGCGGCGGGCGTGCCGATCATCGTGGCGATCAACAAGATCGACCTGCCCGATGCCAACATCGCAAAGGTGCGGCAGGACCTGCTGCAGCACGAGCTGGTAGTGGAAGAGCTGGGCGGCGACGTGCTGGCGGTCGAGGTTTCGGCCAAGACCAGGAAGAACCTGGACAAGCTGGAAGAGGCCATCCTGCTGCAGGCCGAGGTTCTGGAGCTGCGGGCCAACCCGAATCGCGATGCCGTCGGCACCGTGGTCGAGGCCAAGCTGGATCGCGGCCGCGGCTCGGTGGCGACCGTGCTGGTCCAGAAAGGCACGCTCAATGTCGGCGACGTCTTCGTCACCGGCAGCGAGATCGGCAAGGTTCGCGCCCTGGTCGACGACGGCGGCAACAATCTCGACAGCGCCGGCCCGGCGATGCAGGTCGAGGTGCTGGGCCTGAACGGAAAGCCGTCGGCCGGCGACGATTTCATCGTCGTCGACAGCGAAGCGCGCGCCCGTGAGATCGCGGAGTTCCGTGCCCGCAAGAAGCGCAACGCCGCCGCCGCCGTCACCGCCCGCGGTACGGTTGAGCAGATGTTCAGCCAGATCCAGGCCGGCGAGCGCAAGGAGTTGCCGATCGTGATCAAGGGCGACGTGCACGGCTCGATCGAGGCGATCGTCGGCAGCCTGACCAAGATGAACGAGGATCAGACCGAGGTCGGGCTGCGCGTGCTGCATTCCGGCGTCGGCGCGATCAACGAATCCGACATCACGCTGGCCAAGGCCTCGGGCGGCTTCGTCGCCGGCTTCAATGTCCGCGCCAACGCCCAGGCCCGGGAGCTCGCCAAGCGCGACGGTGTCGAGATCCGCTATTACTCGATCATCTACAACATCCTGGATGACGTGAAGGCGATGCTGTCGGGCCTGCTGGCGCCGACCGTGCGCGAGAACTTCCTGGGCAATGCCGAGATCCGCCAGATCTTCGTGGTCACCAAGGCCGGCAAGGTCGCGGGCTGTATCGTCACCGAGGGCGTGGTCCGGCGCGGCGCCAAGGTCCGCCTGCTGCGCGACAACGTGGTCATCCACGAGGGCACGCTGAAGACGCTGCGGCGCTTCAAGGAAGAGGTGCGCGAAGTGCGCGAGGGCTTCGAATGCGGCATGGCGTTCGAGAATTACGACAATATCGAAGTCGGCGACGTGATCGAGGCGTTCGATGTCGAGGAGGTCGCGCGCTCGATCGCCTGATCGTCCGCCGGCCTGCCGTTTGTTTGAGGAATTGAGAAGTGTCTGCTCGACGTCGTGAAGGCGGACGTGGGATTGCCGCCGGCCCGAGCCAGCGGCAGCTTCGCGTCGGCGAGGAAATCCGTCACGCGCTGGTCGAGATATTGCGTGACAGCCATGCCCGCGATCCCGACCTGCAGAATGTGAACGTGACGGTGACCGAGGTCCGGATCAGCCCGGACCTGGCCAACGCCACTGCGTTCGTCATGCCGCTGGGCGGGCGAAAGGTCGGATCGATCGTCGCCGCGCTCAATCGCGCCGCCCCCTATTTCCGCACCCAACTGGCCCACGCGGTGCAGCTGCGCCATGCGCCGCGCATCTCATTCGAGGTCGATTCGTCGTTCAGCTATGCCGAGCGGATCGAGGGGCTGCTGCACAGCCCCGAGGTCGAGCGCGACCTCGATCATCACTCCGACGCCGAGGGCGGCGAGACGCACTGATGCGGCGGCGCAAGGGCCTGCCCATCCACGGCTGGATCAATCTCGACAAGCCAGTCGGGCCGACTTCGACCCAGGCGATCGGCCGGGTGCGCCGGATCACCGGCGCGGCCAGGGTCGGCCATGCCGGCACCTTGGACCCGCTCGCCTCCGGCGTCCTGCCGATCGCGCTGGGCGAGGCGACCAAGACC